>NZ_JAAGPL010000049.1:0-51126 GCF_017104785.1 Burkholderia sp. Ac-20353
GCTCGCGGTCGCGCTGCGCGCGGCGCTGCCCGATGCGGTGTTCACGCTCGCGCTGCCGTCGCCGCGCGACTGGGCAGCACAGGCGCTCGTGCTGGCGGGCGGCGCGCCGGATACCGTCGTCGACGAAGACGCAGCCGACGCGGCGGCGGCCTGCATCGCGGATTTCCTGCGGTCGTTCGCGACGGCCGGCATCGATGCGGTGCTGATGCGCGAATCGCGCACGTGGGACGCAGACGAGGCCGCGCTGTGGCTCGAGCTGTATCAGCCGGTCGCGAACGTCGCACGGCACTACGGATGGGACTGGGGGCTGCAGGTGCCGTCAGCGATTGAATTCGGCGATACGCACGGCCCCGATTTCGCGATCGCGCCGTCGGCGTGCGGTCAGGGTCCGACCGGGCTCGTCGTACCGGACGCTTTCTGGCAAGGTGATGCTCTGCCAGCGCCGAAGCCGGGTACGTTCGACGTTGCGGACATTCCTGCGGCAGCGCGTCCGGAGACCGTCCTCGAACGGCTCGCACTCTTACGTGAAAGGCGATGACAATGAAACGATCCTCGCACTCGCTTCGTTCGCTGCCGCCCGAGGGGGTGGTCTGCCTTCCTGGGGCGGCCCTGCGGAGGCTGACATGGTGACCGAAGGCGAACTGATGTGGACGCCGGACGAGACATTCGTGCGCGGCACCCATATCGCGCGTTACATCGACTGGCTGGCGGCCGATCGCGACCTGAAGTTCGCGGACTACGACGCACTGTGGCGCTGGTCCGTTAGCGAGCGCGATGCGTTCTGGGCGTCGATCTGGCAATGGTACGGCGTGCAGTACGACGGGTCGGCGCGTCGCGTCACCGACGGCGCGCCGATGCCCGATACGCGCTGGTTTCCGGACGCGCGCGTGAACTACGCGGAGCACGTGCTGCAGCACGCCGCACACGCGAGCGCGACGCATCCGGCGTTCCATCACGCGAGCGAGACTCGGCCGCTGCAGACGCTGTCGCTCGCCGACCTCGCGAGCCAGGTGCGGCGCTTCGCGACGCGCTTGCGCGAGCTTGGTGTGGAGCCCGGCGATCGCGTCGTCGCCTATATGCCGAACGTGCCCGAGTGCGCGGTCGCGATGCTCGCGGCGACCAGCATCGGCGCGGTGTGGTCGTCGGCGGCGATCGACTTCGGCGTGCGCACGGTGGTCGATCGTTTCCGGCAGATCGCGCCGAAGGTGCTGATCGCCGCGGACGGCTATTCGTTCGGCGGCAAGATGTTCGAGCGCACGCGCGAGGTGGCGGACATCGCGCAGGCGCTGCCGTCCCTGCAGACGCTCGTATGGCTACCGAACGTCGCGAGCGCAATGCCGGCCGAGATCGCATCGCTGTCGTGCGCGGTGCATGCGTGGGACACGATGCTGTCGGGCCCCGACGTGCCGGCCGACGCATTCCGCTACACGCGCGTCGGCGCCGATCATCCGCTGTGGATCGTGTTCTCGTCGGGCACGACCGGCTTGCCGAAGGCGATCGTGCACAGTCACGTCGGCGTGCTGGTCGAGCATCTGAAGCTGATGCATCTGCACATGGACCTGCGCGCCGGCGACGTGATGTTCTTCTACAGCACGACCGGCTGGATGATGTGGAACCTGCTGGTCGCCGCGCTGATGACCGGCGCATCGGCGGTGCTCTACGACGGCAGCCCGATGAACGGCGGCCCCGAGTGTCTGTGGCAGCTCGCGGCGGATGCGGGCGCGACGTGCTTCGGCGGCAGCCCGACCTTCGTGCAGATGATGGAGAAGGCCGGCATCGAACCCGGCCGGCGGTTCGATCTGTCGCGCCTGCGGAGCGTGCTGCTGAGCGGCGCGCCGAGCACGCCGGAGACGTTCGCATGGTTCTATCGCAGCGTGAAGGCCGATCTGTGGGTCACGTCGCAATCGGGCGGCACCGAGCTGTGCAGCGGGCTGGTCGGCGCGGTGCCGCTGTTGCCCGTCCATGCGGGCGAGATCCAGGCGCGCATGCTCGGCATGGCGGTCGACGTATGGAACGATGCGGGCGAGCCTGTCGTCGACGAAGTCGGCGAACTCGTCGTCACGCAGCCGGCGCCGTCGATGCCGGTGTTCTTCTGGAACGACGAAGGCGGCGCGCGCTATCGCGAGTCGTACTTCGAGTATTTCCCCGGCGTGTGGCGGCACGGCGACTTCATGCGCGTGACGCCGCACGGCGGATGCTACATCTACGGCCGCGCGGATTCGACGCTGAACCGCTACGGCGTGCGGATCGGTTCGGCGGAGATCTACCGGGTCGTCGAGGAGATCGACGCGGTGGCCGACAGCCTGGTCGTCTGCTGCGAGCTGCCGGGCGGGCGCTTCTTCATGCCGCTGTTCCTGCGTCTGCGCGATGGCGCGGTGCTCGACGACGCGCTGCGTGCGCACATCGCCGAGCGGCTGCGTACCCAGTGCAGCCCGCGCCATGTGCCGGACGTGATGGTCGAAATGGCGCAGATCCCGTATACGCTGACCGGCAAGAAGATGGAGGTGCCGGTGCGCAAGATCCTGATGGGGCGGCCGGTCGAACAGGCAGCGAGTCGCGACGCGATGGCCAATCCGGCGGCGCTCGATGCGTACGTCGCGTTCGCGGGTACGGTGCCGCGATGACGACGGCGAGCGCGATGCCCGGCGCCGGGGCGGCCACGCCCGAGGCGCGCGGGGGCGATGTCGGCGATGGCGACGATGCCAGGCATGACGCGGCGTGCCTGCGTCCGTTCTGCTGCAACCCGTTCGCGGCGTTCTCCGCGTTCTCGCGCGTCGGCGGATGGACGCCGCCGCTGCCTGATGTGGACGTATCGGCTGACGCTTGTAGCCGCCAGGCAATTGAGGCAGGATGACCCACTCTCTCCACCATACAGGCGAACGTGACTCGCTCCCCGAACGTGATGCGACGCAGCGTGCGTCGTGACCGCGTGGATCTGCGCGAACACAAGTTCTTTCCGCCCGCCGCCCGCCGCGGCACGATCGTCCGCCATGCGCTGCTCGAGCGCGTGACGCGCCTCGGCGTGCCGCGCGTCGTGATCCTGCAGGCGCCGCTCGGCAGCGGCAAATCCACGCTGCTGCAGCAGATCATGGATGCCGGCCGCGCGAAGCGCTGGACAATGGCATGGCTGACGCTCGACGAGAACGACAACGACCCGCGCCGCTTCGAGGCGTACTTCATCGCGCTCGTCGCGCAGATGGTCGCGGACGCGGGCGTGAGCGCGCAGTCGCACGTGGCGACCGACAACATGGTCGACTGGGTGCTCGACCAGATCGCGCGGATTCCCGGCCTGATCGGCTTCTGCATCGACGATGTGCAGTGGATACACGAACCCGCGATCCTGCGTTTCTTCCGCGATCTGCTGCGCGCGTTGCCCGGGCGCTGCCGCGTGTTCGTTGGCTCGCGCAGCATCCCGGACGTCGGCGTGAGCGCGCTGCTCGTGTCGGAGGAAGCGCTCGTGCTGCGGATGGAGGACTTGCGCTTCTCGTCGGCCGAATCGGCCGCATTCCTGACCGGTGCCGACGACGTTGCGATCGATGCGGAAACGGCAGCGTTCGTCCAGGCGCGCACCGAAGGGTGGCCCGCCGGCCTGCAGCTGTTCAGGCTCGCGCTCGCACGCACCGACATTCGGCGCACGCTCGACGAGATGCGCGATTGCGCGCCGCTCGAACTCGTGCGCTATCTGTCGGAAAACACGCTGTCGCTGCAGCGCCCCGACGTGCAGGCGTTCCTGCTGAAGACGTCGCAGTTGCGGCGTCTGAACGGCGCGCTCTGCGAGGAAGTGACGGGGCTGCCGCACGCGGATGCGCTGTTGCGGCAGCTCGAGCAGGACGGGTTGTTTGTCGAGGCGCTCGACGGCAGCCCCGGCTGGTATCGCTATCACAGCCTGTTCGCGCGATTCCTGTCCGAGCGGTTCAGCGGCGAAGGCGCTGAAAGCGTGCTCGACGTGCACCTGCGCGCCGCGCATTGGTACGTGCGACACGGCGTGCCGGAGGAGGCGATGTTTCATGCGGTCGAAGCGCGCGAGCATGCGCTGGCGATCGACACGCTCGACGCATGGGCGTCGCGACTGGTCGCGGATGCGGAGCTGGTCACGCTCGCTTACTGGTACGACCGGTTGCCGGTGCATGAAGTGATCGGCCATCGGAGCCTCGCGGTCAAGATCGCGTGGGCGCTCGTGTTCCTGCGGCGCGGCGTCCCGAAGCATCCGCTGCTCGCGCAGCTCGAAGCGACACGCACGGCCGATGGCGAGCAGGCGGGATGCAGCGCCGACGTCGTACTCGCGATGGCCGAGCTGTTCAACAACGACTTGCGCGGTGCGGCGCCGCTCGCGAACGTGCCGGCGTTGCATCGCCCCGCGCGCGACGTGTTCGAGGCGTTCGAGCTCGGCGCGGCCGCGAACCTGCTGTCGTTCGCTGCGATGGCCGCGTGGGACGAGGAGGAGAGCCGCCGTCTGCTCGTGCTCGCGAACAGCCACAACGATCACGCGCAGGCAGCGTTCAGCCACGGCTACACGCTCGCGCTGCAGTGCGTGCTGGAGGTCGTCGGCGCGCAGCCGCAGCGCGCGACGCATGCGCCACGCGCGAGCGCCGGCGCGCGGCCGTACGTAAACCGCGGGATGGCGGCCGCGGCGCTCGCCGCGACGCGCATCTGGGCGTGCTACGAGGCCGACGAACTCGACACCGCCGAACGGCTCGCCGCGCAGTTCGAGCAGGACATCACGCTCGCGGCGGTGCCCGAGTTCATTGCGCTGTCGATGGTGTCGATCGCGCGCGTGCACGTCGCGCGCGGACGCATGATCCAGGCACGCGACACGCTCGATACGCTCGAGCGCGTGAGTTTTCAGAGCCAATGGTCGGGCGTGCGCGAGATGATCGCGTGGGAGCGCCTGTATCTGGCGGCGCGCAGCGGCGAGCCCGCGCGAGTCGACGCGTTATTGCCGCACGTGTCGATCGATGGCCCGCCGCCGGATCCGGCCTGGATTCCGGTCACGGAGATGCTGAGCGGCGCGCTGCTGGGCCGCATCCGGCTCGCGTTGCTGCAGCATCGGCTCGAGCGGGCGGCCGAGCTGCTGAAAACGGCGCTGGCCATCGTGCCCGCCCGACCGCTGCTGACGGTCAAGCTGCAGGTGCTGCAAGCGCTGGTCCAGCATCGGCAGGGGCAGACGAGACTCGCGCTGCGCACGCTGCAGCGGGTGGCGGACGCGGCCCGTGCCGGCGGCTGTCGCCGCGCGCTGCTCGACGAAGGCGCGGAGCTGGTGGCGATGCTGGACCCGATGTCCGACGCGGAAACGGATCGCGTCCACGCGATTCCCCGGCCAGGCGTGCAGAAAGCGGCGTGGCTCGGCGCGCTGTCGCAACGCGAGCACGAAATCCTGCAACTGCTTTGCAGCGGTGCGTCGAATCGCGAGATTTCGGAAAAGCTGTTCCTGTCCGAGAACACGGTGAAATTCCACCTGAAGAATCTCTACCTGAAGCTGGACGTCAGGAACCGCGCGCAGGCCATTCTCAAGGCCCGGTCGGACGTGCGCTGAGTCGCACGCGCCATATTCAATCGATTCGATGAATGCCGTGAAATGCATAATCGAATGCCAGGCGAGCCTCTTTATTACTTCGCATTACGGCACCGCGCAATTATCGCTGACGCCGGCCCGTCATCCGGGCGCCTGAAAATACACCGATTTACACGCCTCAGGCCAGATTGCCACCAGCTGACGTATGCAGAAAACGGTATATGTAATGCATGAAATGCAACACTGTCAAGCATTATGAAATGCATTGGCGCAACAACCTTACAAATTGAAATTATTGATATTAAGAATGACGAATTAATCGGTCTTTTTTGATGCGAATTAACGTGCTAGTCACATCCGCATCGTATAGTCTTCGCTCCGTGCCCGCTTTTTCATACACGTGACCATGTCCGATCCAATCGCCGCGCAATTCAGCGTGCCCCGCAGCCGGGAGCGCAACCTGGGTTTCGCTGTCTTCCTGGTGTTGCTCCTCGCCGGAGCGATCTTCGTCATCACCCAGCTCGCGTCGGATCTCCAGACGGTTGCCGAGCGTTCGACGTTTCCTTACATCCTGCTTGGCATCGCATTGCTGATCGCGCTCGGGTTCGAGTTCGTCAACGGCTTCCACGACACCGCGAATGCGGTCGCGACCGTGATCTATACGCGCTCGCTTGCGCCGCACGCGGCGGTCGTCTGGTCCGGCGCGTGGAATTTCCTCGGCGTGCTGACGTCGAGCGGCGCGGTGGCGTTCGGCATCCTGCAGCTCCTGCCGGTCGAACTGATCCTGCAGGTCGGCAGCAGCGCCGGCTTCTCGATGGTGTTCGCACTTCTGATCGCAGCGGTCGTGTGGAACCTCGCGACCTGGTATTTCGGCCTGCCGTCGTCGAGTTCGCATACGCTCGTCGGCTCGATCATCGGGGTCGGGCTGATGAACCAGTTCATCAGCGGCCCGTCCGGCACGAGCGGCGTCGACTGGAACCAGGCGCTGGGCGTCGGCAAGGCGCTGCTGTTCTCGCCGATCATCGGCTTCCTGCTGTCCGCGCTGCTGCTGATCGTCCTCAAGGCGGTCGTGCGCGTGCCGGCGCTCTACGAGGAACCGAAGGGGAACACGCCGCCGCCGTTCTGGATTCGCGCGCTGCTGATCCTGACCTGCACCGGCGTGTCGTTCGCGCACGGCTCGAACGACGGGCAAAAGGGCATGGGCCTGATCATGCTGATCCTGATCGGCGTGATGCCGACCGCGTACGCGCTCAACAAGGCCGTCACGCCGGAGCAGACCGGCACGTTCGTCGCCGTCGCGCGCCATGCGTCGGCGACGCTCGGCAAGTATGCGGACACGACTGTCCATCCCGCGGACGCACGCAGTGAAGTCGAGGCCTATGTGCGCACCCGTCACATCACGCCGGCAACGCTGCCCGCGCTGCGCGACCTGATCGACGGGATCGCCGGGCAGGTCGGCGCATCGGGCTCGATTTCCGCGGTGCCGCAAAGCCAGGCCGGCAACGTGCGCAACAACATGTACGTGGCGTCCGAGGCGATCCGGCTGATGGAGAAGGCCAAGTCGCCGGCATTCTCCGCGGAAGACGCGGGCGTGATCGACGCGTTGAGGAAGCAGCTCGATCATTCGACCAAGTTCATCCCGACCTGGGTGAAGGTCGCCGTCGCGATCGCGCTGGGTCTCGGCACGATGGTGGGCTGGAAGCGCATCGTCGTGACGGTCGGCGAGAAGATCGGCAAGTCGCATCTGACCTATGGCCAGGGCGCGTCGGCCGAGGCGGTCGCGATGCTGACGATCGGCATGGCTGATGCGTACGGGCTGCCGGTGTCGACGACCCACGTGCTGACGTCCGGCGTGGCCGGCACGATGACGGCCAACGGGTCGGGCCTGCGCTGGGGCACGGTGCGCAACCTGGTGTTCGCGTGGGTGCTGACCCTGCCGGCATCGATCGCGCTGTCGGGGTGCCTGTACTGGGTGCTGCATCGGGTCTTCTGACCCGGTTGATATAAGCCCGGTGAAGCAAGCCCGGTCGCGCGCCTGGCGCTCACCGCCCCGGGCGCCGTGACCGCCGGGCGCCGGACGGAATCCCTGCCGCCGGCGCCGCGTGGCGCGTTCCGCGTCCCCGATGCGGGCGCTGCGGACGCTGCAGGAAATTCGGCAGCGCATGAATGCCGGAAACGTGCCGGCGCACGCAATCGGTCGCCGCAGCGCGGTCGGCCGTTCCGGCCGCCGACGGACGATCGCGGACCGTCGGCCAGTCTGTCCCAACGCTCTCTCGACGGAGAAACACCCAGATGGATCTCAGCTTTGACCCGAGTCGCCGCGCAAATGCGTCGGTGTGGCGTGTGCTGCCCAACCGTTGGGACTTCATCGCGTTCCCGCTGATCGTCTGCCTGATCGCGATGGCGGCGATCGGCTTTCATCAGACGCTTGCGCCGATTTCGACGCTGAAGACCCAGGCGATCTCGCTCGACCCGTCTAACCTGCCCGAATACGCGCTGCGCACGACGCTGCGGATGCTCGCCGCGATGATCGCGTCGCTCCTGTTCACGCTCGTGTACGGCACGCTCGCCGCGAAGAGCCGCCGGGCCGAGAAGGTGCTGATCCCGATCCTCGACATCCTGCAGTCGGTGCCGGTGCTCGGTTACATCTCGTTTACGGTCACGTTCTTCCTCGCGCTGTTCCCGGGCCGCGTGCTCGGCGCCGAGCTCGCCGCGATCTTCGCGATCTGGACGAGCCAGGCGTGGAACATGACGTTCAGCTTCTACCAGTCGCTGCGCACCGTGCCGCACGATCTCGTCGAGGTGTCGCGCGGCTTCCACCTGACCGGGTGGCAGCGCTTCTGGAAGCTCGAGGTGCCGTTCTCGATGCCGGGCCTGATCTGGAACATGATGATGTCGATGTCGGGCGGCTGGTTCTTCGTGGTCGCGTCCGAGGCGATCACGGTCGGCAACAATACGATCACGCTGCCGGGCGTCGGCGCGTATCTCGCGCAGGCGATCAGCGACAAGAACATCGGCGCGATCGGCTGGGTGATCCTCGCGATGACGGTCGTGATCCTCGCATATGACCAGCTGCTGTTCCGCCCGCTCGTCGCGTGGGCCGACAAGTTCCGGATGGAAACCACGAGCTCCGGCGACGCGCCCGAATCGTGGCTGCTCGACCTCATGCGCCGCACGCAGCTGGTCCACCGCACGCTCGTGCCGATGGGCTGGATGCTGTCGCGGGCCGCACGCGCGCCGATGCGCATGCCGGCATTCGGGCGGGCAGGGTCCCGGCAGGAGCAACCGGGGCAGGCGTCGCGCATCGGCGATATCGTCTGGGGCATCGTGGTGGTGCTGCTGACCGTGTACGTCGTGTGGCGCGTGGTCGCTTACGTGCGCACCGGCGTCACGCTCGACGAAGTGGGGCACGTGTTCGTGCTCGGCCTCATCACGCTGCTGCGCGTCACGCTGCTGATCGCGATCGCGTCGGTGATCTGGGTGCCGATCGGCGTGCTGATCGGGTTGCGCCCGGCGCTCGCCGAAAAGGTGCAGCCGCTCGCGCAGTTCCTGGCCGCGTTCCCGGCGAACCTGCTGTTCCCGGTGTTCGTGATCGTGATCGTGAAATTCCACCTGAACGCCGACATCTGGCTGTCGCCGCTGATCGTGCTCGGCACGCAGTGGTACATCCTGTTCAACGTGATCGCCGGCGCGACCGCGTATCCGAACGACTACAAGGAAGTCACGGCCAACTTCCGCATCCGCGGCCGGCAATGGTGGCGCCAGGCCATGCTGCCGGGCATCTTCCCGTATTACGTGACGGGCGCGATCACCGCGTCGGGCGGCGCATGGAACGCGAGCATCGTGTCCGAAGCCGTGCAGTGGGGCGATACCAAGGTCAACGCGCACGGCCTCGGCGCGTACATCGCGCAGACGACGGCCGCGGGCGACTTCCCGAAGATCATCCTCGGCATCGCCGTGATGTCACTGTTCGTAACACTGTTCAACCGCCTGCTGTGGCGCCCGCTGTATGTCTATGCCGAGTCGAAGCTGCGACTTGACTGAGCGTGTGACTGAGCATGTTGACTGAAACTGATTGAGAGCGAAACGCGATGCAAAATCCGAATGCTGTAAACGCCCCTGTTCAGACCCAGCCGGCGCCGACGCTCGGTGACGAAATCCTGCGCGTCGACAATGTCAGCCGCGGCTTCAACAAGGCGCAGGGCGAACTGCTGGTGCTCGACGACGCGAACCTGTCGCTGCGCGAAGGCGAGATCGTCGGGCTGCTCGGCCGCTCGGGCTCGGGCAAGTCGACGCTGTTGCGGATCATCGCCGGCCTGATCGAGCCGACCGGCGGCGAGGTGAGCTACCTCGGCAAGCCGCTGCGCGGCCCGGCCGAAGGCGTCGCGATGGTGTTCCAGACCTTCGCGCTGTTCCCGTGGCTCACCGTGCTGCAGAACGTGGAAGCGGGCCTCGAGGCGCTCGGCGTCGACGCGCGCGGGCGACGCGAGCGCGCGCTTGCGGCGATCGACCTGATCGGTCTCGACGGCTTCGAGAACGCGTATCCGCGCGAGCTGTCGGGCGGCATGCGTCAGCGCGTCGGTTTCGCGCGCGCGCTGGTCGTCGATCCGACGATCCTGCTGATGGACGAGCCGTTTTCGGCGCTCGACGTGCTGACCGCCGAGACGCTGCGTACCGACCTGCTCGACTTGTGGACGCAGGGCCGCATGCCGATCAAGTCGGTGCTGATCGTCACGCACAACATCGAGGAAGCGGTGTTCATGTGCGACCGGATTCTCGTGCTGTCGTCGAACCCGGGCCGCGTGATCGCCGAGATCAAGGTGCCGTTCAAGCACCCGCGCAATCGTCTCGACCCGGCGTTCCGCAAGCTCGTCGACGACATCTACGCGAAGATGACGACGCGCCAGTTCGGCGAGGCGACGAAGAAGGGGCTCGAGCTCGGCAGCCGGCTGGCGCGGGTGTCGACCAACCTGATGGCCGGCCTGATCGAAACGCTCGCGATGGCGCCGTACCACGGCCGCGCGGACATGCCGGAAATCGCGCGCACGCTGCACCTCGAGGTCGATGAGCTGTTCCCGATCGCCGAAGTGCTGCAGTACCTCGGCTTCGCGGACGTGCGCGAAGGGGACGTGATCCTGACGCCGCCGGGGCGCGTGTTCGCGGAGTTCGGCACGCAGGAACGCAAGCTGATGTTCTCGGACCATCTGCTGAAACATGTGCCGCTCGCCGCGCAGATCAAGAAGGTGCTCGACGAGCGGCCGGGCCATCGCGCGCCGCGCGTGCGCTTCGAGCAGGAGCTCGAGGATTTCCTGACCGACGGCGCCGCCGAGGAGACGCTCGACGCGGTGATCGACTGGGGCCGCTACGGCGAAGTCTTCTCATACAACGACAAAACCGAGATTTTCAGTCTCGCCGACGTAGAATCCTGATCTCTTCATTTGCCGAAAACCTGGGGATCTTACGTGGTCAGACGCTTGGTTCGCGGTGCCCTGATGCGCAGGCGCCAACGGTCCGGAAGCCAGCGGTCGCGCTTGCGCGACGCGCTGTTTCGTCGTTTCATGGCCGCATGCATGCTGCCGGTTCGACCGATGCTGCGGGCGTTCGCACCGGCGACGCCCGCCATTGCGGAACGCAATGGCGCTCGGGCCCGCGTGTTCGCACTGCCGGACCCGGCCGTCGCGCCGCTGCCCTCGCGTGTGCCGCTTTCCGGCACATCCTTCTCCACAGGCAATACAGGGACTCCCATGAAAGACGCTCTTCCGACCAACGACGCCGCCGCCGACGCCGATCGGGATCGCTATGCGCGCCTGCAAGCGGAACTGATCGACAGCCTGGACGAGGAATTCGAACTGGAGCTCGACGACCGGCGCTTCGAGTCCGACACCGGGACGGATAGCGACCGGCGCGCGGAACGCCAGCATTACTTCCGCGAGCTGCTGCGCTTGCAGGGGGAACTGGTGAAGCTCCAGGACTGGGTCGTTCATTCCGGCCACCGGCTGGTCGTGATTTTCGAGGGCCGGGACGCGGCGGGAAAGGGCGGGGTCATCAAGCGCATCACGCAGCGGCTGAACCCGCGCGTGTGCCGGGTCGCGGCGCTTCCCGCGCCGACGACGCGCGAGCGCACGCAATGGTATTTCCAGCGCTATGTCGCACATCTTCCGGCCGCCGGCGAAATCGTGCTGTTCGATCGCAGCTGGTATAACCGCGCCGGCGTCGAGCGCGTGATGGGGTTCTGCACCGACGACGAATACGACGAGTTCTTCCGGTCGGTGCCCGAGTTCGAGAAGATGCTGGTGAGAAGCGGCATCCAGATCGTCAAGTACTGGTTCTCGGTGTCGGACGACGAGCAGGAGCTGCGCTTCCAGAGCCGCATCGACGATCCGCTGAAACAGTGGAAGCTGAGCCCGATGGACCTCGAGAGCCGCCGGCGCTGGGAAGCGTACACGCAGGCGAAGGAATTGATGCTCGAGCGCTCGCATATTCCGGAATCGCGCTGGTGGGTCGTGCGCGCGGACGACAAGAAGAACGCGCGCCTGAACTGCATCAGGCACCTGCTCGGGCAAGTGCCGTATCACGACGTCGAGCATTCCGCGGTCGTGCTGCCGAACCGCGTCCATCACGAAGACTACATCCGTCATCCGGTGCCGGAAGACATGTACGTCCCCGACAGCTACTGATGCGGGCTTGCGGCCGGCGGGGCATCGGGCCCCGTCTGGCGCATCCTGGTCGGCGCTCGCCGGCCGAGTCCGCGCGCGCGCCCACCGTATTCAAATACTCGTCTTAACGGAACCGGACTAGGCGTATACACGCGGTCGGCGGCGAAAAAGCCCGGTTCCACGCCGATATAAGCGCTATGACATGCGCTGCATGCCGATGGCCCAATGGGATGCGATGTTCTGTTCGCCTACCCTTCGCTTCGGCAAGTTTCGAATGGCCGGGCCGATACAGAGCGCACGAGATTGCGCAAAACAACACGGCCCGCGCTTCGCGAATCGACGAGACGCATCGCGGCTCGCCCGTCCCCACGACGTTGCCGACAAGCCTGTCAAGAGACGAGACAAACCTGATGACGGCCGCGCGCGGCCGTTTCAGCATGCTGATAAAGGAGCAAGCTCATGAGTGATACCCCGGTGCAGCCGGTCGCCGGCGTCGGCGCGGAAGCGGACTTCGGCGCGAAGGGCGCCATCGATCGATATTTCGGGATTTCCCTGCGCGGCAGCACGCAGCGCAGGGAAGTCGTCGCGGGTATCACCACCTTCCTGGCGATGGTCTATTCGGTGTTCGTCGTGCCCGGCATGTTCGGCAAGGCCGGTTTCGACACGAGCGCCGTGTTCGTCGCCGTCTGCCTGACGACGGCCTTCGGCTCGCTGCTGATGGGCCTGTGGGCGAAGCTGCCGATCGCGATCGGCTGCGCGATTTCGCTGACCGCATTCACCGCATTCGGCCTCGTGCTCGGCAAGGGGCTGTCGCCGACGGTCGCGCTCGGCGCCGTGTTCCTGATGGGGCTCGTGTTCACCGGCATTTCCGTCACCGGCGTGCGCTCGTGGATCCTGCGCAACCTGCCCGCGGGCGTCGCGCACGGCACGGGGATCGGCATCGGCCTGTTCCTGCTGCTGATCGCGTCGAACGACGTCGGCCTCGTGATCAAGAACCCGGGCGCCGGCCTGCCGGTGACGCTCGGCCACGTTACCGCGCTGCCGGTGATCATGTCGGTGATCGGCCTCGCGGCGATCTTCGGGCTGGAAAAGCGCCGCGTGCCGGGCGGGATCCTGCTCGTCGTGATCGCGATCTCGGCGTTCGGCCTCGCATTCGATCCGGACGTGAAGTACCACGGCATCTTCGCGCTGCCGTCGCTGAGCGCGCCGGGTCATGCATCGCTGATCGGCGCGATGGACATCAAGGGTGCGTTGTCGATGGCCGTGCTGCCGAGCGTGCTGGCGCTCGTGATGACGGCCGTGTTCGACGCGACCGGCACGATCCGCGCGGTCGCGGGGCAGGCGGGCCAGCTCGACGAGAACGGCCGCATCATCAACGGCGGTCGCGCACTGACCGCCGATTCGGTCAGCTCGATTTTCTCCGGCTTCCTCGGCGGCGCGCCGGCGGCGGCCTACATCGAGTCGAGCGTCGGCGTGGCCGCCGGCGCGAAGACGGGCCTCGCCGCCGCGGTGGTCGGCCTGCTGTTCCTGATCGTGATGTTCTTCTCGCCGCTCGCGGCGCTCGTGCCGTCGTATGCGACCGCGCCCGCGCTGATGTACGTCGGCCTGCTGATGCTGAGCAGCGTGAGCAAGCTGCACATGGACGACATGGTCGATGCGATGTCGGGGCTCGTGTGCGCGGTGTTCATCGTGCTGACCGCGAACATCGTGACGGGCATCATGCTCGGCTTCTCGACGCTCGTGATCGGCCGCATCGCCAGCGGTGAATTCCGCAAGCTCAACGTCGGCACCGTGATCATCGCGGCCGTGCTCGTCGTGTTCTACCTGGGCGGCTGGGCGATCTGACGAAACCCGTCGCACGCTGCCGCGGACAGGGTCGCGGCAGCGTGCAGGGAGGATGCTATCTCCTCCATATCCACCACCATCATCATCGTTGATGGCCTCCGTGCCTGGGAACGCCGGTTTCCAGGCTCTTTTTGTTGGTGGCCGCGCGTGCCGACGCGCGACTGCCGCGCGACCGTCACGTCACCGGCGGCGCATGCCCGCTGTCGCCGATCCCCCGCATGTCGTCGTATTCCCGCGAGATGTCCTTGTTCGTGTAATCGCCGAGCATCGCCGCGGAGACCACGCTGAACACCGCGCATACGGCCACATAGATCGCGATCGCGTAGCCTGAGTGGTAGTAGGCGAACAGCGCCGTCGCGATCAGCGGCGCCGGGCCGCCGGCGATCACCGACGCGAGCTGGTAGCCGAGCGACGCGCCGCTGTAACGCAGGCGCCCCGTGAAGGATTCCGCGATCAGCGCGG
Source organism: Burkholderia sp. Ac-20353 (assembly GCF_017104785.1). Lineage (NCBI taxonomy): Bacteria > Pseudomonadati > Pseudomonadota > Betaproteobacteria > Burkholderiales > Burkholderiaceae > Burkholderia > Burkholderia sp. Ac-20353. The sequence goes on from NZ_JAAGPL010000049.1 coordinate 14,476, forward strand.
CCTGCGGCCCGTACATCATCGAATGCGGCACCAGCGACAGCACGATCGCGATGAAGATCCACGCCGGAATCTTCGTATCGACCATCGCGAAGTAGACGAAGCCGAACAGGCCGGCGGCAATCGCGCCGGTGATGTACATCCGGCGTCGACCGATCAGGTCGGATACGTGGCCGAACAGCGGGATCGTGAAGAACTCCACGACCGACGCGGCAAGCACCGCCGCGAGCAGCAGGTTGCGCGACGCGCCGAGTGCCGTGACGCCATAGGTGAACACGAACGCGGTGTAGAGGTAGAACGGCGCCTGTTCGGCCATGCGCGCGAAAGCCGACAGCAGGATGTCCTTCGGCTGGCGGCGCAGCACCTCGAGCATTGGCGTCCGCTCGATCCGGTGCTCGGCGAGCAGCTTCGCGAACAGCGGTGTTTCGAGAATGTTCAGCCGGATGTACAAGCCGATCGCGACCAGCACGATGCTGAGGACGAACGGCACGCGCCAGCCCCACGTGAGGAAGCTGTTGCCGGCGAGCCAGCTGACGGCCAGCACGGCCAGGTTCGCGAGGAACAGCCCAGCCGGCACGCCGAACTGCGGCCACGACGCGACGAAGCCGCGATGCGCATTGGTACGCGCCCACTCCATCGACATCAGTACCGAGCCGCCCCATTCGCCGCCGACACCGACGCCCTGGATGAAGCGCAGCACCGTGAGCGCGACCGCGCCCCAGATGCCGATCACCGCATAGGTCGGCACGAACGCGACGGCGAACGTCGCGAGCCCCATCAGCAACAGCGTCACGATCAGCGTGGCCTTGCGTCCGATGCGGTCGCCGTAGTGGCCGAAGATCGCCGCGCCGACCGGCCGCGCGACGAAGCCGACCGCATAGATCAGGAATGCCTGCAGCGTGCCGACGAGCGGGTGGGATTGGGGGAAGTACAGCTTCGCGAAGACCAGACCGGTCACGGTGCTGTAGAGGAAGAAGTCATACCATTCGATCGTCGTGCCGACCGTGCTGGCGATGACGGCGCGCCGCAACTGGCGCCGCGCCTCCTCGTCCGAGAGGGGCGATGCCCCGGGTTCCATCGCAGCCATTTGGAATCCCCTTCAAACAGGGCGATAGATGTATAGACAATCGCCGTTTCAACGGGTTCCGATCGTGGCGCCCGGCGCCCGGCGCCCGGCGCCTCGCGCGTTGCGCCGGTCAGCCCCCGAACGCCGACACGATCGCATCGATCGTCACGCGGATCCGCGCGGTGTGGCGCAGGTCCTGGTGCGTGACGAGCCAGACGTCATACGAAACGTCGCCCGACCGATCGGGCCAGATCCGCACGAGCCCATCGCGTTCGCCCATCGGCACCGGCAGCTGGCCGATGCCGAGCCCGGCCTTCAGCGCCGCGCGCAGCGTCAGGTTCGCATTCAGGCGCGCGACGATGCGGCCGTCGGTCAGCGGCTCGCCGACGAACGCGGGCGCGCGGGCCGCCGCGATGTGCGGCTGGTAGACGGCGAGATCGTGGCCGGCGAAATGCTCGCCGGGCACCGGCTCGCCGCGACGCCGCAGGTAGTCGGGCGACGCGTACAGCCCGACTTCCCATTGTGCGACGCGGCGCGCGAGCAGATCGGGATTGGCGGGCTTGACGGTGCGGATCGCGATGTCGGCCTCGCGCTTCGCGAGATTGAGGATCTGCGTCGACGTGTCGAGCATTACCGACACGTCCGGATGCTTCGCGTGCACGCGCTCGATGGCCGGCATCACGAATTCGAGCGCGAGCGCGTCCGTCGTCGTGATCTTCACTTCGCCGGCGAGCCGCTTGTCGACGCCTTGCGTGTGGCGCACGAGATCGTGCGCGGACTGCTCCATGGCGTCTGCCGCGCGGATCGCGATCCGGCCGACGGGTGTCAGCTCGTAACCCTTCGACGTGCGCAGGAACAGCGTCGCGCCGAGCGCATGCTCGAGCGCGGCGAGGCGGCGGCCGACCGTCGCCTGGTCGATGTCGAGCGCGCGTGCGGCAGCGCGCAAGGTCTTTTCCCGATGGAGCGCGACGAAAATGCGTGCGTCGTCCCAGTTCATGGCGCCTCCGGCGTGATGCAATTCTGCATCATACGTTCGGCAATTCGCTGCGTGTCAAGCGCGGGCCGCGTCCCTACACTTTTCAATACCCGATGCGGCGAGCCGGCGAGTTGCCCGGCGTCGCAGCGCATCCGGCATGTCGAAAAGGATGAAGCCGTGTCACATACCACGCAAACTGTTCCCGCGGCGATGACCGCGATCGAGATCGCACGGCCGGGCGGCCCCGACGTGCTCGTGCCGGCGACGCGAACGACGCCCGCGCCTGCCGCCGGCGAGGTGCTGATCCGCGTTCACGCGGCCGGCGTGAACGGCCCCGACGCGCTGCAGCGCAAGGGCCTGTACGATCCGCCGCCGGGCGCTTCCGATATTCCGGGCCTCGAAGTGGCCGGCGAAGTCGTCGCGCTCGGCCGCGACGTGACGCGCTTCGCGATTGGCGATCGCGTCTGCGCGCTGATCGCGGGCGGCGGCTACGCGGAATACGCAGTGGCGCACGAGACCAACACGATCGGGATTCCTGAACGGCTGTCGATGGTCGAAGCGGCCGCAATGCCCGAAACGTTCCTGACGGTGTGGCTGAACCTGTTCCAGCGCGGCAAATTTGCAGCGGGCGACAGCGTGCTGATCCACGGCGGCGCGTCGGGTATCGGCACCACGGCGACGATGCTCGCGAAGGCGTTCGGCGCATCGAAGATCGTCACGACGATCAGTTCAGACGCGCAGCGCGCCGCGAGTCTTGCACTCGGCGCCGACGTCGCGGTCGACTACCGGCACGAGGATTTCGTCGACGCAGCGATGCGTGCAACGGACGGGCGCGGTGTCGACGTGGTCGTCGATATCGTCGCCGGCGATTACGTCGCGCGGAATTACGCGGCTGCCGCGATGAACGGGCGCATCGTGCAGATCGGCGTGATCAAGGGGCCTGCGAAAGAGCTCGATCTGTTCCCGATGCTGACGAAGCGCCTCACGCATATCGGCTCGACGCTGCGTTCTCGGACGCGCGAGGAGAAGGCGCAGCTGATCGACGAGCTCGAACGGTCGGTGTGGCCGCACATTCGCAGCGGCGCGGTGAAGCCGCTGATCGACCGGACCTTCGAACTCGACGATGCGCGCGGCGCGCATGCGTTGATGGATTCCGGCACGCACATCGGCAAGATCGTGCTGACGACGGCGGCGGCGCGCGCCGCTTGATTTGATGCACGGCGGCACGGCGGCCCGGCCGCGCGTGGCTTCAGCAATGACCGAGCGGCGCGGCCGAACGTGCGACGTCGGCGATCCGGACGCTGCGCGACATCCCGTAGACTTCGGCCTCGCGGCGCTCGGGCTCGCTGCTCGCGACGACGGCCGCGCATTCGCGCGGCACGCCGAGCGCGTGCAGCGCGACATCGAACGGATGCTGGCTCGTGGCGACGGAAGGCTGATGCGCATCGGTCACGACGACGGAGAAACGGTCGAGGTTCGCAAGGCCGAACTGGCCTTCGAACATCGCGCTGAGGCGCGAGGCCGGCAGGGTCGTCACGAGGCCGAGACGGTAGCCTTCGGCGGATGCGCTGTCGAGCCACTCGATGATCGCATCGCGCTGATGCTGCGATTCCCGCGAGTCCGGTGTCGCTTCGATCTGTTCAAACGCTGCGTCGAGTCGTGTAACGATGGCTTCGATGACCACGGTGATGCACCTCTGCGGAAGACGTGACGATCCGTTCGCTGACGGGAATGCTACACCTTAGCTTTTGACGGGATTACACGACAAATTAATCTTTTTAGCCGACTCATAGGATCCGGCTTATATATCAATTTGCACGGTGATGGTGCAAACGCGCGACTGTGGTGCGTTTGTGCATTTCCGGAATTTGGCGCGCCAAATCGGCGTTTCGCCGATTGAAACGATCGCGCCGATCGTCTTCCGGACGTGCGCAAATCGCGTATCGGGCAACCAACCGGTGCCCGATACGCGTGTCACTTCGCGCCGACCGTCAATGCAGCTTGATCGAAGGCTGGTTGCGGCTTTGCAGCCAGTGGCTCAGCGCCTGGAGCAGCGTGCGCTTCGCGCCGTACACGCTGAACAGGTGCTTGCGATACAGGAACTTGTACAAGCCGATCGCGGCGAGCCCGTCGACGATCAGCGAGCGCGAGCGCACGCCGAGCTCCGCCTGGAACACCGCGCCCGCCTGACCGAGCGACACGACGGTGCCCGCATCGCGGAACGTGAAGCCGTCGACCGGCTTGCCGGCCAGCCGCCGCGCGAACGCGTGGCCGAGATACACGGCCTGCTGGTACGCGACCTGCGCACGCGGCGGCAGGAAGCCTTGCGCGCCGGCGGACGGGCACGCCGCACAGTCGCCGAACGAGAACACGTGCGGATCGTCCGGCGTCTGCAGCGTGTCGGTGACGATCACCTGGTTTGCCCGATTGAGCGCGATGTCGCCGAGCTGTCGCAGGAACGCGGGGCCCGCGACGCCCGCGGCCCAGATCGTGATGTCGCTCGCGAGACGTTCGCCGGTGGCGGTCACGACCGCGTCATGCGCGACTTCCGCGACGCGCGTGCCGGTCAGCACGTCGACGTGCAGTTGCCGCAGCTGCGCCTGCATCCGCGCGGAGAGCCGCTCGTCGAGCGCCGGCAGCACGCGCGGGCCGCCTTCGATCAGCCGGATGCACACGTCGCGGTCGGGCACCAGCGCCTTGAACCGGTACGTCGTCAACTGGTTGATCGCATGCCTGAGCGCGGCCGCGAGCTCCACGCCGGTCGCGCCAGCGCCGATCACGTTGATGCAGATCGGCTGCGGGCGCTGCTCCAGCTGCTGTTCCGGCTGCTGCTCCGCCAGATGGTTGGCCCTCGTGCACGCGGCGAGGAACTTGCGGCGAAAATCTTCGGCCTGCTCGACGTTCTCGAGCGGCAGCGCATGACGCGCGGCGCCCGGCACGTTGAAGAAGTTCGTCACGCTGCCGACCGCGAGCACCAGATCGTCGTAATGCACGTCGCGCTGCGGCAGGATTTCCGTGCCGTCCGCGTCGAGCACGGCTGCGATCGTCGCGGTGCGCCGCGTCCGGTCGACACGTTGCAGCTCGCCCTGCAAGAACCGGAAGCCGTGCCGCTTCGCCTGCGCCGCATACTCGATCGTGTGCGAGGCCGGATCGCGATGGCCGGACGCGGCCTCGTGCAGCAGCGGCTTCCAGAAATGCGTCGGCGAACGATCGACCAGCACGATTTCCGCCATGCCGCGCCGTCCGACGGTGTCGCCGAGACGCGTCGCCAGTTGCAGGCCGCCGGCGCCGCCGCCGACGATCACGATGCACGGCACGCGCGTCGCGCGATCCGTGTCGGGAGTGAACGTGTTCGTGTCCATGCTTGTGCTCCAGGCTAGATGCTGCAGATGACAGATTTCGAGATACGACGATATAGTTTCGAATCCGCTAAGACAATTTAATGTTTATAGGCGACTCATATGTATTCACTAATAGGTAAGACGGCGACTTTCCGGCAACTGAAGGCACTGGACATGATCGCGCGGCTCGGCAGCGTGTCGCGCGCGGCGGAGGAGCTGAACCTGACGCAGCCCGCCGTGTCGCTGCAGATCCGCCTGCTCGAGGAGGCCGTCGGCGCGGCGCTGCTGCAGCGGGTGGGGCGTGGCGTGCAGCTGACCGCGGGCGGCGAGATCGTCGCCCGCTATGCGCGCGAGATCCTGCATCTGTGGAGCGAGGCGGGCGACGAAGTGGCGGCGCTGACGGGCGATCTCGGCGGCACGCTGCGGATCGGTGCGATCACGACGGCCGAGTACCTGATTCCTCCGCTGCTCGTCAAATTCACGGCGACGCGCCCGCATGTGAAGACGTACTTCAAGGTCGGCAACCGCGACGACATCATCCGGATGCTCGCGACGCATGAAATCGATCTCGCGGTGATGGGCAGCGCGCCGAAGGAGTTGCGCACGCATGCGGTCGAGTTCGCGAAGCATCCGATGGTGTTCGTCGCGGCGCCCGGCCATCCGCTGATGCAGCGCAAGCGCATCGCGCTGAAGGATCTCGAATCGGCGCACCTGCTGGTGCGCGAGCGCGGCGCCGGCACGCGCTCGACCGTCGAGGGCCTGTTCAAGGCGTCGGGACACAAGTTTCATGTGGGATCCGAACTGTCGAGCAACGAGGCGATCAAGCAGATGGCCGAGGCGGGCCTCGGCATCGCGTTCCTGTCGCTGCATGCGTGCGCGCTCGAACTGCGCACCGGGCTGCTGGAGCAGCTGCCGTTTCCCGGCAACCCGATCGAACGGGAGTGGTACGTGGTGACGCTCGCGGACCGGCGGATCTCGCAGGTGACCGCGCTGTTCCGCGATTTCCTGATCAAGCAGGGCGCGCCCGTGATCGACGGCGCGACGACCGCGGCGCACGAGCGGCGGCGCAAGTGAGGCGGTGGCGCGGCGCGTGATGGACTGTCGCCACTCATCAGTTTTTCCGATGACTCAGATTGCTGCCGCGTGCCTACTCGCGGCAGCGGCCTCCGGCTACCGTTATGCCCATCTCAATGCCGAGGCCAAACATGTCCAAGCTCAACCTGAAATTGCTGGGCCCATGCCTGCTTGCGATCGCGATCGATGCGATGGGATTCGGGCTCGTCTATCCGATCATGGCGGCGATCTTCTCCGATCCGCATTCGGGCGTGATCGGCGCCGGCGTGCCCGCGCACCTGCGCAACTTCTATCTCGGTCTCGGGTACGGCATCTATCCGTTCTTCATGTTCTTCGGCTCGTCGCTGATGGGAGAGCTGTCCGACGGCTACGGCCGCCGGAAGATCCTGCTGCTGTGCGTGTTCGGCCTCGCGCTCGGCTATCTGCTGATGGCGCTCGGCGCGCTGCTGCCGAGCATCGTGCTGCTGCTGGTCGGGCGCGGGCTGAGCGGCCTGATGGCCGGCTGCCAGGGGATCGCACAGGCCGCGATCGCCGACCTGAGCACGCCGGAGAACAAGGCGTACAACATGAGCATCATGTCCGTCGCGTTCAGCGCGGGCGTGATCGTCGGCCCCGTGCTCGGCGGCGTGACGTCGGACCGGACCATTGCACCGTTCTTCAACTACGGCACGCCGTTCCTGCTGGTCGCCGCACTGTCGGTCGCCTGCGGGCTCTGGACGCTGCGCAGCTACCGCGACGCGGTCGCGCCCGCCGGCGGCGCGCGGATCGATCTGCTGCTGCCCGTGCGGATCATCTTCGAGGCCGGCACGCATGCGCGCGTCGCGTGCCTGTCGATCGTGTTCTTCCTGATGCAGGTCGGCTACGGCCTGTACCTGCAGACGATCATGCTGGTGCTGCAGACGCGCTTCCAGTACACGAGTGCGCAGCTCGGCCTGTTCAGCGGGCTGATCGGCCTCAGCTTCGTGTTCGGGCTCGTGGTCGTCGTCCGGTTGATGCTGAAGGTGTGGGGTGTCGTCGACATCGCGAAGTCGGGCCTCGTCGTCGCCGGCATCGGGCAGGTGCTGTCCGCGCTGTTCCCGCATGAAGGCGCGCTGTGGGTGCTCGCGATGCTGGTCGGCTGCTTCGACATGGTCGCCTATACGACGATGTACACGGCCTACTCGGACGCGGTTACCGAGGACCGGCAGGGATGGGCGCTCGGCGTCGCCGGTTCGGTGATGGCGATCGCCTGGGTCGTGACGGGCTTCCTCACCAACCTGCTGCCGGTGCTCGGCGAGCTCGGCCTGCTGATGACGGGCGGCCTGAGCTTCGTGCTGAGCTTCCTCGTGATGATCGGGTACGGCCGCGTGTGGGCGGCGCCGGATGTGCGGGTCGGCGTGCGCGTGTGAGATTGGCGCGCGTTTGCGTCGCCTGTTACGCTTCAGCACGTGTCACCACCGGGGAATCCATGGATCTGCTTGCCGCGATGCGCATCTTCGTGCGGGTCGTCGAACGCGGGAACCTGTCGCGTGCCGCGAAGGATCTCGGCCTCGGCCAGCCTGCGGTCAGCGACCGCATCGAGCGGCTCGAGCGGCATCTCGGCGTCAGGCTGCTGCTGCGCAGCACGCGCGCGGTGTCGTGCACGGACGAAGGCGCGCTGTTCTATCAGAAGAGCAAGACCGTCCTCGACGCGGCCGACGACGCGCAGGCCGCGGTGACGCTCGGCGCCCAGGCCGTGCGCGGACGCATCCGGATCGCCGCGCCGCACGGGATCGGCGAGATCGTGCTGCCCGGCGTGCTGGCGGCCGCGCGCGAACGTCATCCGCAGCTGCAGGTCGATCTCGTGCTGAACGATGCGATTACCGACCCGGTGACCGAGGGCGTGGACATCTCGCTGCGGCTCGGCCAGCTCGGCGACGGCAACTTCGTCGCGCGCCGGCTCGGCCATGTGCGCCGCGTGCTGGTCGCGGCGCCGGCCTACATCGACGCGCACGGCTTGCCGGACAAGCCGGCCGAGCTTGCGATCCATCCGTTCGTTCGCGTCGCGGGACTCTTCGGCGACGGGCAGCTGCGGTTCGCGAACGGATCGAAACCGGCGCGGCCCGCGCCGATCAGCATCGTCGTCAGCACGAGTCACTGGCGGCCCGCCTATGAGCTGCTGGTCGGCGGCGCGGGCATCGGCGTGCTTCAGGAACCCGTGTGCCGCGACGCGCTGGCGACCGGGCAACTCGTCAGGTTGTTGCCGGGACATACCGTTCCCGGCTTCGAGCTGCATGCGCTGTGTCCGGCCGTGCGCCCGCTTCCGGCGAAGACCCAAACCGTGATGAAGCTGCTGGAAGCGCATTTCGGCCGGGTGCTGGCGGTTTGCGACGGGAACGCCTGATACTCGTCCGTGCAGTCCACGTGAGTGGGCGCTTGCATTGGTGGCGAGCCAACGTGGCCTGCATGACGCGCATCGCGGTTGCCGGACACCACCGATATCCGGCAACGTGAGCGCTCGCTTACTACCGCGACTCGCGCGTTGATGACGCGTACTGAACCGTGCCGGGTTGTGCTCCTGCTCGGTCCCACGCGCCGCACCGCCAATCAGCGGTCGTGCGCGATCGCGTCGAGCGCGCTTTCCAGCAGCACGCGCGCATGCTCGCGCCGCCGCCGCGCGACGCGTTCCGCGCCTATCTGCCGCTCGTGCTCGCCGGCGATGAATGCCTGGATGTCGGGCAGCCGGCGAACCACACCGCGGCTGCCCCATTGGCCGTCCGGCATCTCCGTCGGAAACACCCAGACGCGCGGCGAGACGTCGTCGTGCGTGCCGCCTTCGGCCCGCACGACGGCCGCGGTGATCTCGCGGACGAGCGTCTCGCGCGCCGCGTCGGTGTACTGCCCCTCGGGCACGGTCGGCACGATCCGGTAGCGCGGCTTCGTGGAGCGCTCGCCGCCCACCCATGTTCCGGCCGGGCGATGCAGAAAGACCACCGAGACGCTCTGAGCGATCTCGTTGGCCGGGTCGAAGCCTTCGGCCCGCAGCAGGATGTCGGTCATTTCCTTCAGCAGCCGCGCTTCGGCTTCGGGGGACAGCGCGTGTTCCGGAATCGTGGCGTCGATCATCGGCATGTCAGTCTCCTTCTTCGGTGGTTGGTTCGGTGGTTGGGACAGCACGATGATCGGGCTTGCAACCCGCATCGACGAGTGGCAGGATCGCCATTCCTGATGGGAAAACGGACAACATGGCGACTATCCGTATCTGGGTCTACGACGGGATTCTGGCGTCCGGCGTTGCCGGGCCGATCGACGTGTTCAACGCGGCGAACCGTCTCGGCGCCAGTCGCGCGGCGCCGGGGCAGCCATGCGCGCCGACGCTCACGTGGCGCGTGGAATCCGTCGACGGGCAACCCGTGCGTGCGGCCTCCGGACAAACGATCGCGGTGGACGGCCGCATCGACGTCCGCAAGCGCGCCGATGCGATTCTCGTGACCGCGCCGTTCGTCGCGGACATGGACGCGTTTCTCGCCCGCCGCGAGCTGGTGACCGAGCTGTCCGCCGCGCTGCGCCGCCAGCACGACGCCGGCGCGCTGCTCGCGTCGTACTGCACGGGCAGCTACCTGCTCGCCGAGGCGGGGCTGCTCGACGACCGGATCGCGACGACGCACTGGTCGCGGGCGCCGGATTTCCGGCGGCGTTATCCGTTGGTCGAATTGCGCGCGCATCAAGTGCTCACGGAGCAGAGCGGCATCCTGTGCGGCGGCGCGGTGACGTCCTATCTGGACATGGCGGTGCGAGTGGTCGAGCGGCTGACCGATGCGCCGCTTGCGGCGCTCGTCGCGAAGACGCTGCTGATCGATGCGGGGCGCGCATCGCAGGCATCATATGCATCGCTCGTGGACGATCACGGACACACCGATCCGCTCGTCGCACGCGCGCAGCGCCGGATGGAGGCGACACTCCGGCAGCGATTCCGGCTCGCGGACCTCGCTGCACACCTCGCGGTCAGCGAGCGGACGCTCAACCGGCGTTTCAGGCAGGCTGTCGGCGATGCGCCGCTCGGCTATCTGCAGCGGCTGCGCGTCGAGGTCGCGAAGCGTCTGCTGGAATCGGGCGTCCATCGCGTCGAAGCCGTTTGCGAGCAGGTCGGATACGACGATCTCGGCACCTTCCGGCAGTTGTTCAAGCGCATGACCGGGCTGTCGCCGCGCGAGTATCAGCAGCGCTTCGCCCGTTCGCTTGCGCACGACGCGACGGACGAACGCGTCGTGCATCCGGTGGAATCGTGATGCTTTGAGAGAAGCGCGATCGTCGTGGATCGCGCATCACGCGCGCGCAGGATCCCACTGGCGATACCGCCGCGTCAGCTGGCGCATCCGGATCTGGTCGAGCACGAGCGTCAGGACCGGCGAGTAGTGGCCCGCGGGACGGCGTCCCGCCGCGATCGCGCGCAGGCGGCGCTTCACGAGCGCCATCGTGGCCAGCCCGGCGGCCGCCTTGTCGCGCCACCCGACGTGGACACCGGGCGCGTCGACCGCCTGGCCGTCGCGCCAGCGATTCGGCAGATCCGGAATGCACGCGAGCGCGGTCGCCATGCCGACCACCGCGACGCCTTCCCCGAGCACCGTTTCGGCGACCGGCTGGCGGCGGATGCCGCCCGTCGTCATGACCGGCATCCTGGCGATTGCCGCGATGTCGCGGGCGAACGTCAGGAAATAGGCTTCGCGCGCGAGCGTGCGGCCGTCCGCGGTGTGGCCCTGCATCGCCGGGCTCTCGTAGCTGCCGCCTGACAGCTCGACAAGATCGACGGCCTGATCGTTGAGCCACAACACGATCTGCTTCGCGTCGTCCTCGGAAAACCCGCCGCGCTGGAAGTCCGCGGAATTGAGCTTGACCCCGACGCTGAACGTGGCGCCGACACGCGCGCGAACCGCGCGCACGACAGACATCAGCAGCCGCGCGCGGTTTTCCAGCGAACCGCCCCAGTCGTCCTGCCGCCGGTTGGTCAATGGCGACAGGAACTGCGAGATCAGGTAGCCGTGCGCCGCATGGATCTGCACGCCGTCGAACCCGGCCGCCTGCGCGGCGGCGGCCGTATCGGCGAAGCGCTCGATCACCTCGCGGATCTCGTCCGCCGTCATCTCGCGCGGCGCGGCGAACAGCTTGCTGTGCTTGCCGAGATCGAGCGGCACGGCGGACGGCGCCCACCCGTCGCGGCCCATCGCGGCCATCACCTGCCGGCCCGGATGGTTGATCTGCATCCACGCGCGCGCACCGTGGCGGCGCGCGGCGTCGGCCCACGCGCGGAACGGCTCGAGCGGCGTGTTCCGTTCGAGCACGACGCCGCCCGGGCCCGTCAGCGCGCGGCCGTCGATCATCACGTTCCCGGTGATCAGCAGGCCGGCGCCGCCGGCGCCCCACGCGGCATACAGGCGCCGCAGCGCGTCGCCGGGCAATTGGCCGGGATCGGCCATGTTTTCCTCCATCGCGGCCTTCGCGATGCGATTGGGCAGGGTGCCGCCATTCGGCAGTGTCAGCGGAGCAAACAAGGAAGTCGTCATCGGAAGACCCGTTCGGCATATGGGATTGGCCTATACTAAGTTTCAAGTCAACTTGAAGGTCAAGCGTCATGAAAATCGGAGAACTGGCTGCCCGGACCGGCATGAGCACGTCCGCGATCCGCTTTTACGAACAGAGCGGCCTGTTGCCGCCGGCCGGCCGCGGCCAGAACGGCTACCGGATCTACGACGACGCGGCGGTCGAGCGGCTGCGGATGATCTCGCTCGCGCAGCGGCTCGGTTTTTCGCTCGACGAGATGCGCGCCGTCGCCGACGAAATGAACGCGTTCTCGAAGGACGGGCTGCTCGCGCGCCTCGACGAGCGGCTGCGCGAGATCGACGAACTGCGCGCGAAACTGGACGGGCAGCGCGCGGAACTGCAGGCGATCCGCGCGACGCTGGAGGCCGAATGGGCCGAGGGGCGGTGTTTGAAGATGGAGCGCTTCGATCCGCCGGACGCGGCGAAGGAGGCCGCGTCGGGGCGCCGGGGCAGGAGAGCGGCGCCTGTCCGTGAATTGGCGGCGCGCAGGAAATCGCTGGGCGGTGCGTAGTAGTCGCCACGGACGCCTGGGTACGCCGCTGCTTGTCGCGCGTGCCAGCGCAAGACGCGATCATCGGCCGCTCACGATTACGTGGCGCTCGGCCGCGCCTGCTTCGCTGTGCGCCGGTCAAACCATCCCGAAGTCGTCGTTGCTGTCCGGAATCGACGCGAGCAACCGCTCGATCCGGTGCCAGCCGATGAGGCCGAGCGTCAGCATGGCAATCGCGGCGAACGCCGTGCGCCGCGAACAGCAATCGAGCATGGCACGCTCCGATGAATGCGCAATGCGTCGATCGTAACGGGCGGTGCGCGTGCCGACGCGCACGCAAGGATCGCCGCGAACAGAATCGGATGATCGTTTTCGCGCGCCCGGCCGCGGTGCGTCCGGCGACGAGCGCGCCCGCCGGAATGGCGGCACAATGCGCATTCGATTCGCGACTTGAAAAGAGGATGCGATGAACGATGCGATCCTTGCGCACGGCGTGCCGGTCAGCCTGCGTTCCAGCGCCGGGCTCGGCTGGCAGGGCTTCGGTGCGGCGCTGCTCGGCATCCAGGCGGGCACCTACCGGATCCCGGCGGCCGACGAGCACCGGGTTGGCGTGCATGTCGGCGCGCCGACCCGCGCGGACTGCGTGTGCGACGGCCATCGCTACACGCGCATCCAGGCGCACGGTGACGCCGACGTGATCCCGGCCGGCCTGCCCGGCCGATGGACCGACGCATCCGACTGCCGGATCCTGCGCATTACCTTCAGCGACGCGTTCGCGTGCGCGACGTTCGACCAGCTCGAGCTGAAGCCGTCGCAGGCGCAGATCCGCCGGCGCATGCAGGTGCGCGATCCGCGCCTGCAGCACATCGCGTGGGCGCTGGCCGCCGAGCTCGAAGCGGACGACGCGTCGGATCCGCTCTACGCGGAAAGCCTGTGCACCGCGCTGATCGTGCGGCTCGTCGACGCCGCGCCGTCGTTCCGCAGCCGGCGGCAAGCGCTCGCGCCGAAAATGGCCGCGCGCGTGATCGACTATATCGAGGGCCATCTAGACCAGCGTCTGACGCTGGCGGAACTCGCCACGCTCGCGGCGATCAGCGTGCCGCATTTCAAGGTGCTGTTTCGCGAGACGCTCGGGATGCCCGTGCACCAGTACATCGTGCGGCGCCGTGTCGAGCGCGCGAAGGCGCTGCTGCTCGAGGGCCGGCTCAGCATCAGCCAGGTCGCGCTCGAAGCGGGGTTCGCGCATCCGAGCCACATGGCGAACTGGATGAACCGTCTGCACGGCGCGACGCCGGGAGAGATCGCGCGAGCGGCCGCGCAGTCGGCGCATCGGGCGTCGCGTGTCGCCGACTCGACCGCCACTGACGACGACCGGCACGTTCCCGTCGCCTGAACGACTCGTTTTCGGGGGGCGACTCGCGACGCGGGCCGATCGGCACGCCACATGTGTCGCGAGTCCACCGGGCACCGGCGCGATCATCAGCACCGCGAGCCCGTCGGCCAGGCCGGCGATCAGGTATGTGAGGCTCGCGAGCGCGCCACCGCCGATCGCGTCATCCTTGCGTGCTCATCTCATCCGGACGTGCGCGCCGGGCCGGCCCCGTGTTTCGATAATCACCGCACATCGACCCGACAGGAGCGCATCGTGTACGTGATTTTCGGAGCATCAGGCAACGTTGGCCGTGCCACGGCGGCTGCGTTGCGCAACGCTGGCCATCCCGTGCGTGCGGTGGTGCGCGACGCGCGCCATCGCGAACGGCTCGAACATCTGGGTTGCGAAGTCGTGCTTGCCGACCTGGCCGACACAGGATCCGTCGCACAGGCGATCGACGGCGCGCACGGCGTGCAGATGCTGTGCCCGGTGCCAGCCGCCGATGCGGATCCCGCAACGACGATGCGGCACATGATCGACGTCGCGGCCGCGGCGCTCGCCGCGAATCCGCCGCCCGTGCTGCTCGCGCTGTCGGATTACGGCGCGGAGCTGGCATCGAACACGGGGATCACGCGCCTGTTTCACGACCTCGAGGAACGGCTCAGGCCGATCGACACGCGCGTGACGCTGCTGCGCTCCGCCGAGCACCTGCAGAACTGGATGCGGATGCTGCCGGCCGCGCTCGCGACCGGCGTGCTGCCGAGTCTCCATCATCCGGTCGGCAAGCTGTTTCCGGCGGTCTCGGCGCCGGACGTCGGCGTCGTCGCGGCGGAACTGTTGCTCGACGGCGAGCAACACGGCGGGCCGCGTGTTGTCAATGTCGAAGGGCTGCGGCGCGTCAGCGTCATCGATATCGCGGCCGCATTGGGCGAAGCGGCGAGCCGCCCGATCGTTGCACGCGAACTGCCGCGCGACGCGTGGACGCCGACGCTGTTGCGCGCCGGACTCAGCGAACGGCACGCGCGCCTGATCACCGATCTTTACGACGCACACAACGCCGGCCACATCGACGTCGAAGCGGGCGCGACCGAACGGCGGTTCGGCACGACCGAACCAGCCGACGCGCTGGCGGGGCTGGTGGCGCAGGTGCAACGGATGATGCAGCGAGAACCGTGACGCGCCGCTGCGCCGCCACTATTGCAAGTTCTGGAATGGACCTCTCCAGATCGGGCAATATGTGCCGGAAAAATGACCGACTATGCTCCCGACCGCAGTCTCGATCGTCCGGCCGCAAGGCCGTCGAGCTGCGTGAAAAATCAATCGTTCGGGGAGGCAATTCAAATGAAGAAGGTCGTCGTTTCCAGTGGCGTCGGCGCGTTGTTCGCCGTCGTGGCATCGTCCGCATTCGCACAGAGTTCCGTCACGCTGTACGGGCTCGTCGATACCGCAATCCGTTATCAGACGAACGCCGCCCCGGACGGCAAGGACCTGATCGGCATGACGGTCGGTCCGGAAACCCACAGCCGCTGGGGCTTGCGCGGCAGCGAAGACCTCGGCGGCGGCCTGTCGGCCATCTTCCGCCTCGAAAACGGCTTCGAGCTCGGCGACGGCAAGCTGCACGTGGCGAATACGCTGTTCAGCCGGCAAGCGTATGTCGGCCTGTCGAGCAACCGGTATGGTTCGCTGACGTTCGGCAACCAGTACGCGCCGCTCTACGACACGATGGGCGACATCTTCGACCCGTTGACGGTCGGCAACTACTGGCAGGACAGCTGGATGTACAACGGCATCGGCAACTTCCTGACCGTGGCGAACTCGGTCAAGTACCAGTTCGCGTACAACGGCCTGAGCATCGACGCGATCTACGGCTTCGGCAACCACGCCGGCGCGATGGGCCTCGACAGCACGTATGGTGTGGAAGTGACGTATGCGCACGGCCCCGCATCGATCAATACGGGCTTCACGCAGACCTCGGTGTCGTCGTTGAACGGCAGCGCGGTCAACGGCGCGAAGATCAACTTCGTGCACGTGAGCGGCGCGTATCAGGTCACGCCGTCCGTGCGCCTGCTCGCCGGCTGGCTGCACGGCCAGGACAAGACGGGCACGACGGATTTCAACATGCAGCAGGCCGGTGCGCCGACCCTCGGCGGCAGCAGTCCGAACCGCATCGACGACACGTTCTATGTGGGTGCCAACTGGCAGGCGACGGCCCCGCTGCTGATCACGGTGGCCGGCTACTACGGTCACGCGCGCAATGCGGAACGCGTCGACGGCACGCTCGGCTCGGGTATCAACTACTCGGCGACGGTGCTTGCCGAGTATTCGCTGTCGAGGCACACGGAAGTGTATGGCACGATGGATTTCGCGCGGGGCAACGGCGCATTTGCGGCCGATTACCCGGGTGTGACCAACCGGGCAACCGGCAACGTGGACAAGATCGGCCGCACCAACAACGTCGGTGTGGCGGTCGGCCTGCGGCAGATGTTCTAGTTGCTGTTTGCGTTCGCCGCAGCATGACACACGGCCTCGACCCGGTTGCCGGCCGGGTCGACCAGAAACGCTGCGTAGTAGTCGCTGTGGTAGTGAGGCCTCAAGCCGGGATCGCCGTCAGAGCGCCCGCCCGTCGACATTCCGGCCTCGAAGAATGCATCCACGTGCGCGCGGGAAGGCGCCTTGAAGCACCAGTGTCGCTTGTTCGTGCCGATTTCGGCGGGATCCTGATAAACGGCCAGAAAGGTCGATGCCGTGTCGTTGGCATTGCAACGTTCGCCGTAACCGAGTGCGTTGGGCCGGTCATAGACCTTGCATGCGCCTAGAGCGGCCATCACGGCGTCGTAAAAGGGGCGCGCCGCCTGAATATCCGGGACGCCGATCGAAACATGGTCAAGAAGCTGCATTGCAAGTGCCCTCATTGAACTTGCTGGAGTGTACCGGACGTCGTGTGGCATGGCTCGACAGCGGATCGCTCCCGATGAACGCAGATCCGGTTTCGGCCCGCCCGCTTCGCTTCGTAGAGCGCGGCGTCCGCTCGCGCATTGACGCGGTCCAGCGTGTCGCCCGCACGCCAGCCCGCGATGCCGCCGCTGATGCTGTATGCACAGGGTCCGGCGCCCGTCGCCACCGGCTGGCCGGCCACGGCGTGGCGCAGCCGCTCCGCGAGCCGCAGCGCATCGGCCGGCGCCGCGTCGGCCAGCAGCACCGCGAACTCTTCGCCGCCGATGCGCCCGAGCACGTCGCTGCGCCTCAACTGCAGCCGCGCGGCACGGACGAATTCGCGCAGCACCGTGTCGCCGCCCGCATGCCCGAACGTATCGTTGATTGCCTTGAAGTGATCGAGGTCGACGATCAGTAGCGAAATCGGTACGCCGCGGCCCAACGCGGTGTCGGACAACTGCTGCGCGGCGGCCTCGAATCCCTTGCGCGATAGCGCGCCGGTCAGGAAGTCGCGGTCGGCGGCGTCGCGCGCATCGGAGAGCAGCATGTCGTGCACCATCATCATCGCGGTCATGGACAGCGTCGGCATGACGGCGGCGCCGATCGTCAGCAGCACCACGTTCCAGGTGGAAGCGAACATCAGCACGCTCGACGCGCCGGTCAGCGTCATGAAGTAGAGGCCGCGCGCGACCTGGCAGACCCCGAACGCGAGCGCCAGCGTCGCGGTCGCCCAATACGGATACGCGGAGCGCCCGGCCGGCCGGTGCCGCACCACGAGCAGCGCGCCGGCGACGCAGTACGCAGCCGAGAACAACGTGGTCGCCAGCACGCGCATCGGGATGCTGTCGACCGCGTAGCGCCAGTACACGAGCGCGACGCTGATCGCGACCAGCGCCGCCGCCATCACGGGCCACCGGACGGGGCGCCGGAGAAAGCGTGCGCATCCGACGTAGAACAGGATCGTTGCGAGCGCCATCAACTGGTTGGCGACGACGACCGACACCGCATCGGAAATTCGTCCGCGCAGCAGCACGAGCGGCAGCGCGACCACCATCAGCAGATTGGCGGCGAGCCAGTCCGGCACGCCCGGTATGCCGGAGCGCAGCAGCGACACGAGCAACGCCGCCAGGATCAGGCTCATCAATGCGGAGGTGGCGATCGCCACGACTGGGTCTAGCATGTGCGATGGAACGGTCTCAAGGGGAGGTGCCGATGGACGGATGCCGGGCGCGGTGGCGTATCGCGGGTTCGCAAGGCCGCGTCGTGCACGCGCCGCGCGCGGGTTGCCCGGGAGATTAAGGCACCGCTGCGGAAGTCTCAAGTACCAGGGGGGCGCGCAGGGTGTTGTCCGGTGATGGGCTGCGTTCGGCCGCGACGAATTCCTTCGGCAGCGCGAGGAACACCGCGACGATCGTGATCCCGCCGAAGCACGCGACGACGAGCGACATCGCGCTCGATCCGTCGGCCGGGCCCCGGCGGCTTGTCGGCGGGGTTTTCCATGATTGCGACGAAAATCGTTGGAAACCGGCAAATCTTCTCCGGTTTTCGTCGTCGATCGCGGAGACTGAGATTTTTCCCGCCGCGACCGGGCGATATGATTTCTCCATCCCGACACCTGTCAGCAGAACCCTCGGGGCGCGCCGGCATCGTGGCGGCGCGGCTCCGCCAGTATCGAGAGAGTCGTTTGTATGCCGGATACGCCAGTCGTCATCGTTGAACGCGCCCGCAGGCGAACCGCGCAGATCCGGTTCGGCGACGTGCCCGCCGAACTGCAGGACGGACCCAAGTGGGTGTGCCGGATCGTGCCCGGCCAAGCGGTGCGGAGAGGCACCGAGCCGATTTCGTCGGCGCGGGCGGCCGCGATGCTCGGCCGCCTGAGGCCCGCGAATGTCGCACTGACCGACAGTGCCGCGCACGCCGGCGGCTGGCTGGCCCGTTCGGCGCCCGATACGGCCGGCCGGTGCCGGGCCTATGCCCGTCTCGATGCGGACCGGACCCTCGAGATGGTCGGGATGCCGGCCGTCGGCCCGTGGTGCGACGAGCGCCACACGTGGTGGCCCGGCGCATACGAACTGCCGCTGCTCGAACAGTTGTCCGCGATCGTGCCCCCGCTGCTCGACCAGCCCGGCCCGACCGCTTTCGCGCATCTGCTGATGAGCCTGACCGCGATCGACGGCACCGCGCTTGTGACCGAATCGGACGACGGTATCGAGCGCCCGTTCCGCATTCCCGCGGGCGTGGACACGATCCATTTCGCGCCGGTCTGCATCGACGGGCCGGCAACAGGCTGGCGCGACGCGGTTGTCGATTCGTTCGACCGGGTCCGGCAGCTCGTCGGGCTCAAGTCGGCCCGTCCGTTTTATCTGTGAATTCCACGCACACGCCATGACCGACGCACTCGACGCCTTCGACCGCAAGATCCTGAACATCGTCCAGCGCGACTGCACCGCGACCGCGGACACGATTGCCGAGCGCATCGGCCTGTCGACGTCCGCCGTGCAGAAGCGGCTGAAGCGGATGCGCACCGACAAGATCATCTCGGCGGAAATCGCGGTGGTCGATCGCGCGGCGGTCGGCCGCCCGATGACCTTTATCGCCGCGATGGAGATCGAACGCGAAAACTACGAGACGATCGCCAAGTTTCGCGAGTGGGCGAAGTCGCAGGACGAGATCCAGCAGATCTACTACGTGACCGGCTCCGTCGACCTGATTGCGATCGTCACCGCTCGGGACGTCGAGGCCTACGACCGGCTGTCCGCGCGGATCATGCAGAGCAATCCGATGATCCGCCGCATCAATACGAACGTCGTGCTCAGTCCGATCAAGGTCGGGCTGTTCGTGCCGGTCGAGAAGGACGGCGACGACGAGCCTTCTGCCGTCTGACCCGACCGCGCGGCGCGAGGACGGCCGATCTGGCCGTCCCGCGTGACGAACCGCAAACCGGACCTGCCGAATTCGGCCGAAACGCATAATTTGGATATCGATTCGCACCACTAACATATTTCCTGCGTTCACCAAACAGGAGATGATCGAGATGGAACTCAAGTTGGCACTGGTCGGCTTCGGCGGAGTCAATCAAGGACTCGTCGAGCTGCTGAAGAAGAAGCGCGCGATGCTGTCGGCCGCGGGGCTCGACGTGACCGTCACGATGGTCGCCGACCTGCGGCTCGGGATCGCGACGAATCCCCGTGGCATCGCGCTGGACGTGCTCGACGACACCGCGCGGCGCGGTGTCGATGCGGGCGCGCTGCGCCGCGATCCCGGCACGCTGGTGTCGCCGGACGTCACGCTCGACGCAGTGTTGAAGGCGATCGCGGCGGAGCACGTCGACGTCGTCGTCGAGGCGACCTTCACCGACCCGAATACCGGCGAGCCAGCGCTGTCGCACTGCCGCACTGCACTCGAGTGCGGCAAGCACGTCATTACCACCAACAAGGGGCCGATCGCGCTTGCGCAGCAGGCGCTGTCGCGGATTGCCGCGCGATCGGGGGCGTGCCTGCGCTACGAAGGCACTGTGATGAGTGGCACGCCGGTGCTGCGCCAGCTCGCGACGACGCTGCGCGGCTGCGATGTGACCGGCTTCGCCGGCATCCTGAACGGTACGTCGAACTTCGTGCTCGGCGAGGTCGAGGCCGGTGCGGGCTTCGATGCGGCGATCAGCGACGCGCAGCAGCGCGGCTATGCGGAGGCGAATCCCGCAGCCGACGTCAACGGTTCCGACGTGCAGCTCAAGGTCGTCATTCTCGCGAACGCACTGTGGAACGCGGGCCTGAAGCGCAGCGACGTGACCTGTCGCGGCATCGTCGAACTGACCGAAGACGATGTGCGCGCCGCGGCGGCCGAAGGGATGTCGTGGCGGCTGATCGGATCGGCGGTCCGTCATCCGGACGGCACGGTTACCGCGAGCGTCGAACCGCGCAAGCTGCCGGCCGGCCATCCGTTGCGTGCCGCGAACGGCGTGACGAACGCGATCACGTTCGACACCGACGTGCTCGGCGACGTGACGATCAGCGGGCCCGGCGCGGGCCGCGAGGAAACCGCGTTCGCGATCCTGTCGGACCTGATCGAGCTGGGCGATCGCATCGCCGCCGCCACACCGGAGGTGACAGCATGACCGCGCGCGATGCCGTGATCGGCGATCTCGCGTCGGCCGGTGTGGCCGAGGTCCGGTCGCCCTACGACGGTGCGGTCGTCGGTGCTGTCCACCTGTCGCCGTTCGACGCGACGCCGGCGATCGTCGAGCGTGCGCTGGCGGGCGCGAGTGTGGCCGCGGCGTTGCCGCGCAACCGGCGGGCCGACATCCTGTCCCGCGCTTCGGCGCTCGTCGACGCGCGCGCGGAGATGCTCGCGCGCACGATCTCGCTCGAAGCGGGCAAGCCGGTGCGGCAGGCGCGCAAGGAGGTCGCGCGCTGCGTGAACACGTTGCGCCTGTCCGGTGAAGAGGCAAAACGCCTGGTCGGCGAGACGATTCCGTTCGATGCGTATCCGGGGTCCGAGGATCGCAGTGGCTATTTCACGCTGGAGCCACTCGGCGTCATTCTCGCGATCACGCCTTTCAACGATCCGCTGAACCTTGTCGCGCACAAGCTCGGACCGGCGATCGCAACCGGTAATGCGGTGATCCTGAAGCCGTCGCAGCTCGCGCCGCTGTCCGCGCAGGCACTCGTCGAGATCCTGTGGGAGGCAGGCGCGACGCGCGACACGCTGCAGATCGTGCACGGCGGCGCGGAGATCGCGTCCGCACTGGTGCGCGACCGGCGGATCCGGATGGTGACCTTCACCGGCGGCCCGGCGACCGGCGAGGCCATCACGCGCGACGCCGGTCTCAAGAAGATCGCGATGGACCTCGGCGGCAATGCGCCGGTGATCGTGATGGCCGACTGCGACCTGAAGGACGCCGCCGAATCTTGCGTATCGGGCGCGTTCTGGGCCGCAGGACAGAACTGCATCGGCACGCAGCGGATCTTCGTGGCCGAGGCCGCGTACGAGCCGTTCGTCCGCTACTTCGTCGAGCTGACTCGCAAGATGGTCGTTGGCGATCCGCTCGACGATGCGACGGACATGGGGCCGATGATCGGCGAGGAGCAGGCGATCCGGATCGAGCGCTGGGTCGATGAAGCGGTTGCGGGCGGCGCGACGGTGCTGACCGGCCATCGCCGGCGCGGCGCTCTGTATGAGCCGACGGTGCTCGCCGACGTGCCGTGCGACGCCCGCGTGTGGACCGACGAAGTGTTCGCGCCGGTCGTGACGATCGTGAAATTCACCGACCTGCAGCAGGCGCTCGATGCCGCGAATGCGTGTGAAAGCAGTCTGCATGCGGGCGTGTTCACGAGCCGCCTCGACGTGGCGCTCGGCGCGGCGGAGCGCCTGCAGGCAGGTGGCGTGATGATCAACGATTCGTCCGACTACCGCTTCGACGGCATGCCGTTCGGCGGATTCAAGTATGGGTCGCTGGGCCGCGAAGGCGTGCGGTTTGCGATGACGGAAATGACGCAGCCGAAGGTGGTCTGCTTCAGGCGTAACCGGGTGCTGTCGAGCTGATGCGCTGCGCCGGCGCGTGGGGTGCCGGCGCAGCGCGGACCGGAGCGGTGTGCAACATATCGAAGAGGGAGTCGGGGATGCCAGCAGCAATTCCTGCATGCAAGCCAGCGGACGACGTGCTGGTGGTCGAGGATATTCACAAGTCGTTCGGCGGTGTCGAGGTGCTGAAAGGCATCTCGCTGACCGCGAGAAAACACGAGGTCGTATCGATCCTCGGCAGCAGCGGGTCGGGCAAGAGCACGTTCCTCAGGTGCATCAATCTGCTGGAAACGCCCGACCGCGGGCGGATCTGCGTGAACGGCGACACGCTCGCGCTCAAGCCGGCAGGCCGAGACGGCGCGCTTGTCGCCGCCGATCCGCAGCAGGTGATGCGCGTGCGCCGCAAGCTCGCGATGGTGTTCCAGCAGTTCAACCTGTGGGCGCACATGACGGTACTGCAGAACGTGATGTTCGTGCCGGTACGCGTGCTCGGCGTGCCGAAACGCGACGCGCGCGACAAGGCGATCGCGATGCTCGAGCGCGTCGGGCTCGCGGGCAAGTGCGAGCACTACCCGAACCAGCTGTCGGGCGGCCAGCAGCAGCGGGTCGCGATCGCGCGTGCGCTCGCCACCGATCCCGATGTGATGCTGTTCGACGAACCCACGTCGGCGCTCGACCCTGAACTCGTCGGCGAAGTACTGAAGGTGATGCGCTCGCTTGCGGACGAGGGCCGCACGATGCTCGTCGTCACGCACGAGATGGGTTTTGCGCGCGAGGTTGCGAACCGCGTCGTGTTCGTCCACCAGGGACGGATCGAGGAAGACGGCCGTCCCGACGAAGTGTTTGCAAGCCAGAAATCGCCGCGTTTCCAGAAGTTTCTGTCCAGCATCATCTGATGCGGATCCAATGCCAACCGGAGGGGAAATCATGAAGAAGCTGCTTCAGTCGCTGTGCGTGGGCGCGGCATTGCTTGGATCTGTCGCGCACGCCGAGCAGGTCGTGCGGGTCGGCACGCTCGCCGACTACGCGCCGTTCGAATACAAGGACGCGTCCGGCAAGCTGCAGGGCATGGAGATCGACATCGGCAAGAAGATGTGCGACGCGATGAAGGTCAGGTGCCAGTGGGTGACGATGGACTTCGACGCGCTGATTCCTGCGCTGAAGGCGAAGCAGATCGATGCGGTGCTCGCGCAGATGTCGAAGACGCCGGAGCGCGAGCAATCGGTCGACTTCACGCGCATTTTCACGACGGCGCCGGTTCAGCTCGTCGCGAAGCAGGGTTCGGGCATCACGGACAGCCCGGCCACGTTGCGCGGCAAGACGATCGGCGTGCAGACCGCATCGACGCACGAATCCTATCTGCGCCGCCGCTTGCCGACGAGCAAGTCTGGCGTCGACGTGAAGGTCTACCAGACGCTTGACGAGGCGTGGCTCGATCTCGAGGCCGGCCGTATCGACGCGGTGTTCGCGGACAACACGGTGGCCTATGACTGGCTGACAAAGGCTGGCAGGAAGGAAGGCTTCGACTTCGTCGGCAAGCCGATCGCCGACACGGAGATCTTCGGCGATGGCACGGCGATCGCCGTGCGCAAGGGCGATGCGCCGCTCAAGGCGCAGTTCGACAAGGGCATCGCGCAGGTGCAGGCCGACGGCACGTTCTCGGCCGCCAACAAGCGCTATTTCCCGTTCAGCATCGCGCCGCAATAAACGCGCATCCGCGCATCCCGACCGCGCGGCCGCCGGACGGCGGCGCGCGCCGGTCCGCGCCTCATTAGGAGCGATACCACGATGGACATGTTGGTGAACTACGGCGCGCAGCTCGCGGCGGGCGCGCTCGTCACGCTGGAACTCGCGCTCGCCGCGCTGTGCGCCGGCATGCTGCTCGGCATCGCCGGCGCAACGGCGAAGCTGTCGAGCGTGCGCTGGCTGAGCGGCGCGGCCTACGCGGTGACCGATTTCCTGCGCGGCATTCCGGAATTCCTGATCCTGCTGATCTGCTACTTCGGGCTGTCGCATCTGCTCAACACGCAATTCGACGGTGCGATCACGGTCAGCCCGTTTTCGGCCGGCGTGATCGCGCTCGCGGTGGTGTTCGGCGCGTATGCGTCGGAGATGTTCCGCGGCGCGTTCGTCGCGGTGCCGGCCGGGCAGGTCGAGGCCGCGCGTGCGTACGGGATGACGCGCCTGCAGACGCTGTGGTTCGTACGCCTGCCGCAGGCCTGGCGGATCTGCCTGCCGAGCCTGAACAACATGTGGCAGAACCTGCTGAAGGATACGTCGCTCGTTTCCATCGTCGGACTCGAGGACATGCTGCGCAAGGCCAACATCGCGGCGCAGTTCACCAAGCAGCCATTCGTGTTCTACGTGGCGGTCGGCGTCGTCTATTTCGGCTTTCTTGCCGTCTCCAATCCCGCGTTTGCGTGGCTCGAACGTATCGCGGGCCGCGGCTACGCGCAACGCACCTGAAGGAGCCCTGCGATGAATGACCTGCTTTCCCTGGTTGCCCAGTCCGGCCCGGACCTCGCGCGTGGCGTATGGATCACGCTGCAGCTACTGGTGCTGTCGTGCGTGCTTGCGTTCGTGCTGGCGGTGCCGCTCGCTGTCGCGCGCACGTCGGAGTGCCGCTGGCTGTCTGCGCCGAGCCGTTTCTTCATGTCGGTGTTTCGCGGCACACCGCTGCTCGTGCAGATCTTCGTGCTGTATTACGGGCTCGCGCAGTTCTCGGTCGTGCGCGCATCGCCGCTTTGGCTGCTGGTCGGCGGCTCGTTCTCGTGCGCATTGTGTGCGCTGACGCTCAACCTCGCGGCCTACATGGCGGAAGACATCCGAGGCGGGATCGCCGGCGTGCCCGCCGGCGAAAAGGAAGCGGCGATCGCATTCGGGATGAGCCGTTTCATGCTGACCTGGTGCGTGATCGTGCCGCGCGCGATCGGCATCGTCGCGCCGACGCTCGGCAACGAGATCGTGCTGCAGCTCAAGTCGACCGCACTCGCGAGCACGATCACCGTGCTCGACCTGACCGGCGTCGCGCGGCGCATCTCGATCGAAACCTATACGACCGACGCACTGATGCTGGCCGGCATCGTGTACGTCGGCATCACGGCAGTGCTGTCGACCGCGTTGAAACGCGTCGAAGGCCTGCTGAACCGCCATCTGGACAGCGTGCGCGCGTGACGGCGCTACATGGACCAGACACATGGACCCGACACATCGAACGATCCGAGGACGACATGGGATACAAGCTTGAAACGCTGGCGCTCGCCGCCGACCGCGACGTGACCGACGAGAAGACGGTCGCACCCGCGATCCACTATTCGGCCGTGTTCAAGGCCGCCGGCAGCGAGGAATTCGCGGAGATGTCGAGCGTGCCGCAGCATCCGCGCAACTACACGCGCTACGGCAATCCGGTTCACGAGCGCGTGAAGGCGCTGATGGCCGAGCTCGAAGGCACTCAGACGGCGCTCGTCACGGCCTCCGGGATGGGCGCGATCGCGACCGCGATCCTCAGCGTCGTGAAGGCCGGCGATCACGTGATCGGCCAGACGCGCCATTACATGAGCACGACGAAGATGCTTGACGACATGTTGCGCAAGTTCGGCGTGGACGTGACGTTCGTCGACCAGACCGACGCGGCCGCGTTCGGCCGCGCGATCCGTCCGAATACGCGGCTGATCGTGCTCGAGTCGCCGGTGAATCCGCTGCTGCTCGTGACCGACATCGCGGCCGTCGCCGAGATCGCGCGCTCGCGCGGCATCCTGACGCTCGCGGACAACACGTTCGCATCGCCGGTCAACCAGCAGCCGCACCGGCTCGGTGTCGACATCGTCGTGCACAGTGCGACCAAGTACCTCGGCGGCCATCACGACCTCACGGGTGGCGTGATCTGCACGAGCCGCGCGCTCGCCGAGCAGATCTGGCACACGCACATCACGCTTGGCTCGGTGCTGTCGCCGATGGATGCGTGGCTGCTGCTGCGCGGGCTGCGCACGCTGCCGCTGCGCGTCGAGCGGATCAATGCGAACGCGCTTGCGCTCGCCGAATTCCTCGAAGCGCACCCGAAGATCGAACGCGTGTTCTATCCGGGCCTGCGCAGCCATCCGCAGCATGCGCTCGCGTGCCGGCAGATGCGCGGCTTCGGCGGCGTGGTTGCGTTCGGTGTGCGCGGCGGCTACGACGACGCGCAGCGCTTCGTCGAGGCGCTGTGCGTACCGCTGAATGCGGGCAACCTCGGCGGCGTCGATTCGCTCGCGATCCATACCGCGTCGATGTGGGCCGGCACGATGTCCGCGGAGCAAATGCGCGCGGCGGATATCCCGCTCAATTTCATCCGCTATTCGGTCGGCATCGAGCACGTCGACGACCTGAAGGCGGATATCGCGCAGGCGCTCGAGCGGATCTGACGCGCGATGAAGGTCGACGGCCTCGACAAGAAAATCATCGACGCGCTGTGCGCCGATGCGCGAATCCCGCTCGCGGTGCTGGCAGACCGGATCGGCCTGTCGCGGCAGGCGGTCCGCCACCGGATCGACCGGCTCGAAGCGCTGAAGATCATTGCCGGCTACACGGTGCGGCTCGCGCTACCTGACGATACCGTGCCCGTGCGCGCGGTGATGCTTGTCTACCGCAAGGACCGGATGCGCGGCGCGGACGTGCTCGCGGCGCTCGAGCGGATCGCCGAGGTGCGCGACTGCGCGGTGCTGAGCGGCGAGGTCGACCTGCTCGTGCAGATCGAGGCCGCATCGCACGAGCGCGTCAGCGAGATCTGGGCAACCATCAGTGCGATGGACGGCGTGCAGAACATGACGACCAGCTTCGTGCTCGATTCGGTGATTCACAAGCGGTGAGCGCGGGTCACGGCGCTCGCCTTCCACGTCACGCAAACGGCAACGTCCCCGGCGGCGCACTCCGCACCACCGCGAGCGTCGCGCTGATGTGATCCTCGAGCGCGAGCGCCGCGCGCGCATCGGCGCGGCGCATCGCCGCTTCGAAGATGCATGTGTGTTCCGCGTGCACGTCGCGCTTCGAATCGCCGAGGCCGATGCACACGCGCCGGTAGCGCTCGCTCTGCTGCGACAGCATGCGCAGCACCAGATAGGTCCACGGCGACGCGGCCGCCGAAATCAGCGCCTCGTGGAACCGGCGATTGCACGCCTCCCATGCGGCGCGGTGCTCGATCGACACCGGCTGCTCCCACGCGGACAGCATCTCGAAGCTCTGCCGCACGCGCTGTTCCCACGCGGCATCACCGTGACGCACCGATTCGCGCAGCGCGTCGACTTCGATATGCAGCCGCAGCCGCGTGATCGCTTCGAGGTCGGCAACCGACATCGGCGTGACGCGGAAGCCGCGCTGGCCTTCGGCGACGACCAGCGCATCGCTGACGAGCCGCGTGAGCGCCTCGCGCAGCGTGCCCGCGCCGACGCCGTACACATCCTTCAGGTGCTCGACGCGCAGTTTCGCGCCCGGCGGGTAGTGCCCTTCGATGATGTGCTGCCGCAGCTGGTGGTACGCATGCTCGCCGAGCGTGCGCGCGTGCGGTTCGGCCGTGTCGTCGGCAGGCGTATCGGCGGATGGGGGCAGCGTGTCGTCCGGCTGCATGTCGTTCGACTTCATATCGCCCGGCGGGGCGGGCAGGATGGTGTTCATGTCACGCGTCCTCCTGGTCCTGTTTGCGGGTGAGGCGGTAGCTGAGCTGCGCGCGCGTCAGGCCGAGCAGCCGTGCGGCGGCCGACAGGTTGCCGTTCGAGCGGTCGACCGCCTCCTGCAGCAGCGCGCGTTCGAGCCCGTCGAGGCCGCCGCCGCAGCCTTGCAACTGATCGAGGATCGAACGGCAGTCGATCTGCATCGCCGATGCCGCGCGGATCTGCCCGGCGCGATCGACGGTCGCGCCGCCGGGCAGGCCGAGGCCGGGAAACAGGTCCTTCGCGTCGACCGCGCGGTTCGGCCGCGCGAGGATCACCGCGCGTTCGATCAGGTTTTCGAGCTCGCGCACGTTGCCGGGCCAGCGATAGCCGCGCAGCGCGTCGTACGCATAGTCGGTCAGCGTCGGCACCGGCTTGCCGTGCAGCGACGCGAAGCGTTCGAGCATCGTGTCCGCGAGCAGCGCGATGTCGTCCTGCCGCTCGCGCAGCGGCGGGATCAGCACCGGATACACGTTGATCCGGTAATAGAGATCGGCGCGAAAGCTGCCGTCGCGCACGGCCTGTTCGAGATCGCGGTTGGTCGCGGCGACGACGCGCACGTCGACCTTGCGGCTCCCGGTCGCGCCGAGCCGCTCGACTTCGCCTTCCTGCAGCACGCGCAGCAGCTTCGCCTGCACGTCGAGCGGCAGCTCGCCGATCTCGTCGAGAAACAGCGTGCCGCCGTCCGCGCGCTCGAAACGTCCCGCACGCGCGGCCTGCGAACCCGAATATGCGCCTTTCTCCGCGCCGAACAGCTCGGATTCGATCAGCGCGTGTGGAATCGCCGCGCAGTTGATCGCGACGAACGGCTTCGCGGCGCGCGGGCTCAGGTTGTGCAGCGCGCGGGCGAAGCGCTCCTTGCCGACGCCCGTTTCGCCGGTCAGCAGCACGGCGACCTTGGTCGGCGCGGCCATCTCCAGCAGCGAATAGGCGGCCGTGAACGCGTCGGAGCGGCCGACGAGCTGCGTGCGGTCCGCGTCCGGCGCGATCTCGAGGCGCAGCGATTCGACTTCGGTCTGCAGGTCGCGGATCGTGTTGATCAGCGAGTCGGCCTTGAACCACGACGAGATTTCCTCCGCGTCCGGCCATTCGTCGGCCGGCTTGCCGACGATCGTGCAATGCGCATCGTTCATGCCGACGCAGGTCGTTTCCTTGAACAGCACGGTGCGGCCCATGAACGCGCTCGTGTAGCCGGTCGCATAGCCGATCAGCATCCAGCACACGGGTTCCGGCTGCGGGCCGAACGTGCGCCGGTGCACGTCGGCCTCCCACGAGTGCTCCCAGCGGTATTCGCAGTAGAACGCGCCGGTCGCCGGATCGGCGTCGAAGCGCAGCGGCGTGACCTGCACCGCGCCTTCGAGCATGTGCAGTTGCGGGCCGACATGGAACATGTCGAAGAACGACGCCTTCGCGCGGATCTCGCGCGCGAGCGCCGCGTCGCGCTCGCCGGCCGCGAAGCCGACGCGCGTGAAGAAGCGGCGCGTCTGCGCGGGCCCGACGCTTTCCATCAGCTCCTGGCGCAGCGTCGCGAGCGCGCCCGCGTGAAGCAGCACCATCCGCTGTCCGGCGAGCCAGATGCGGCCGTCGCTGGCCGAAAAATGAATCAGCCGCCGCAGGTCGGCGTCCGTCGGTAGCGGGGGCAGGCTGGGCCGCGTCATGTCTCCTCCGTCGAGATTTCTCGTGATTTCCAAATTTATATGACCGCGGATCGAACGCATCCGGGGGTTTCATCATTTCATCAAATCCGCTCGATCAGCTTGATCAAATGATGAAAACGCGCGTCGGATCAAGGGTTTGGCGCGTGCGTTCGAGGGCGGTCCGGATTCTGGTTAACCGGTATTGTGCGTGGCGAATTTGAATTTTGTGTCAGGGCTTTCCCTGAATTATCGAGATTTTTCGCGGAACGCCGCGGGCGTGGCACGGTTGCTGCATTGAAGTCCGGGCATGGAGGCGACACCGATCATGGATCACATCACAACCGATCACCCCCCGCTCGACCCGGGCCGCAAGTGCGTCCGGGTTACCGGCACCCACGTCCGCGGATTCGTCGAATTCGAGTTGTCGGTCGGCGGCGCGCCGGACCTGTTCGTCGAGCTGACGTTGCCCCGTGCCGCCTTCGATGCGTTCTGCGCCGAACAGCGCGTGACGCGGCTGGACGACGAACCGAACCCATGACCTTGAGGAGCAAGAAGTGACCATCGAGCTGAAGACAGTCGACATCAAGCCGCTCCGGCACACCTACGCGCATGTCGCGCAGCACATCGGCGGCGACAGGACGGCGTCCCGGTACCAGGAAGGGATGATGGGCGCGCAGCCCCAGGCGAATTTCCATTACCGGCCGACCTGGGACCCCGATCACGAGATCTTCGACGCGTCGCGCACCGCGATCCGGATGGCGAGCTGGTATGCGCTGAAGGATCCGCGCCAGTTCTACTACGCGTCGTGGGCGACCACCCGCGCGCGCCAGCAGGACACGATGGAAGCGAATTTCGAGTTCGTCGAGTCGCGCCGGATGATCGGCCTGATGCCCGACGACGTCGCCCGGCATGCGCTCGACGTGCTGGTGCCGCTGCGCCATGCCGCGTGGGGCGGGAACATGAACAACGCGCAGATCTGCGCGCTCGGCTACGGCACCGCGTTCACCGCGCCCGCGATGTTCCATGCGATGGACAACCTCGGGGTCGCGCAATACCTGACGCGTCTGGCGCTCGCGATGGCCGAGCCCGACGTGCTCGACACGGCCAAGGCCGCGTGGCTTGCCGACGACGCGTGGCAGCCGCTGCGCCGCTATGTCGAGGACACGCTTGTCGTCGACGATCCGGTCGAGCTGTTCGTCGCGCAGAACCTCGCGCTCGACGGCCTGCTGTATCCGCTCGTGTATGACCGCTTCGTCGACGAACGGATCGCGCTCGCGGGCGGCTCCGCGGTCGCGATGCTGACCGCGTTCATGCCCGAGTGGCACGCGGAATCGAGCCGCTGGATCGACGCGGTCGTGAAGACGATGGCCGCCGAATCCGACGACAACCGCGCGCTGCTCGCACGCTGGACCCGCGACTGGTCCGGGCGGGCGAACGACGCGCTCGCGCCGGTGGCCGAACGCGCGCTGCAGGACGCCGGGCGCGCGGCGCTCGATGAAGTGCGCGAGCAGTTCGATGCACGCGTCGCGAAGCTCGGCATCGCGCGCTGACCTGACACCGGACGAACCTCCCTCACCGAAGGAAACACGCATGTCTAACGTATTCATCGCCTTCCAGGCCAATGAGGAGTCCAGACCGATCGTCGACGCGATCGTCGCGGACAACCCGCGCGCGGTGGTCGTCGAGTCGCCCGGGATGGTGAAGATCGACGCGCCGGACCGGCTGACGATCCGCCGTGAAACGATCGAGGAACTGACTGGCGCGCGCTTCGACCTGCAGCAGCTGCAGGTGAACCTGATCACGCTGTCGGGCCACCTCGACGAGGACGACGACCAGTTCACGCTGAGCTGGTCGCACTGAACGCCGCGCATCGCGCACCCGAGAACACCGGAGACACGAATGGACACGCCAACGCTCAAGAAAAAGCTCGGTCTGAAGGACCGCTACGCGGCAATGACGCGCGGCCTCGGCTGGGAGACGACCTATCAGCCGATGGACAAGGTCTTCCCGTACGACCGCTACGAGGGGATCAGGATCCACGACTGGGACAAGTGGGTCGACCCGTTCCGCCTGACGATGGACGCGTACTGGAAATACCAGGGCGAGAAGGAAAAGAAGCTGTACGCGGTGATCGACGCGTTCACGCAGAACAACGCGTTCCTCGGCGTGACCGACGCGCGCTACATCAACGCACTGAAGCTGTTCGTCCAGGGCGTGACGCCGCTCGAATATCTCGCGCACCGCGGCTTCGCGCATGTCGGCCGGCATTTCACCGGCGAGGGCGCGCGCGTTGCGTGCCAGATGCAGTCGATCGACGAGCTGCGGCACTACCAGACCGAAACGCACGCGATGTCGACGTACAACAAGTTCTTCAACGGCTTCCATCACTCGAACCACTGGTTCGATCGCGTCTGGTACCTGTCGGTGCCGAAGTCGTTCTTCGAGGATGCGTACTCGTCGGGGCCGTTCGAGTTCCTGACCGCGGTGAGCTTCTCGTTCGAATACGTGCTGACGAACCTGCTGTTCGTGCCGTTCATGTCGGGCGCCGCGTACAACGGCGACATGTCGACCGTCACGTTCGGCTTCTCCGCGCAGTCGGACGAGTCGCGCCACATGACGCTCGGCATCGAGTGCATCAAGTTCCTGCTCGAGCAGGACCCCGGCAACGTGCCGATCGTGCAGCGCTGGATCGACAAGTGGTTCTGGCGCGGCTACCGGCTGCTGACGCTCGTCGCGATGATGATGGACTACATGCAGCCGAAGCGCGTGATGAGCTGGCGCGAGTCGTGGGAGATGTACGCGGAGCAGAACGGCGGCGCGCTGTTCCGGGATCTCGCGCGCTACGGGATCCGCGAGCCGAAGGGCTGGCAGGACGCGTGCGAGGGCAAGGACCACATCAGCCACCAGGCGTGGTCGACGTTCTACGGCTTCAACGCGGCGTCGGCATTCCACACCTGGGTGCCGACCGCGGACGAGATGGCGTGGCTGGCCGCGAAGTATCCGGATTCGTTCGACCGCTACTACCGGCCGCGCTTCGAGCACTGGGGAGAGCAGGCAAAGGCCGGCAACCGCTTCTACATGAAGACGCTGCCGATGCTGTGCCAGACCTGCCAGATCCCGATGCTGTTCACCGAGCCCGGCAACCCGACGAAGATCGGCGCGCGCGAATCGACCTATCTCGGCAACAAGTTCCACTTCTGCAGCGACCACTGCAAGGAGATCTTCGATCACGAGCCGCAGAAGTACGTGCAGGCGTGGCTGCCCGTGCACCAGATCTACCAGGGCAACTGCTTCCGGCCGGACGCGGACCCGGGCGCCGAAGGCTTCGATCCGCTCGCCGCGGTGCTCGACTACTACGAAGTCGGCATGGGCCGCGACAACCTCGATTTCGAAGGCTCGGAAGACCAGAGGAACTTCGCGGCATGGCGCGGCCAGGCCACGAGCAACTGATACGTAACCATGCATGGGACCCGTGCGCGAAGCGCGGGTCGACAGGAGACAGGAGACAGGAGACAACCATGGCCGTCATTGCACTCAAACCCTACGACTTCCCGGTGAAGGACGCGGTCGACAAGTTTCCGGCGCCGCTGCTCTACGTGTGCTGGGAAGACCACCTGATGTTTCCGGCGCCGTTCTGCCTGCCGCTGCCGCCGGACCTGCCGTTCGGCGCGCTCGCGAAGGACGTGCTGCCGCCCATATACGGCTACCACCCGGACTTCGCGAAGATCGACTGGGACCGCGTCGAGTGGTTCCGGTCCGGCGAGCCGTGGACGCCGGATGCGTCGAAGAGCCTGGCCGGCAACGGCCTCGGGCACAAGGACCTGATCAGTTTCCGCACGCCGGGCCTCGACGGTCTCGGCGGCGCGAGCTTCTGACCGTCTGCTGCACGAACGCCGGCCGCTTTTCGGCGGCCGGCATTCCGGAACGACGAGCACATCATCATGAGCCACCAACTTACCATTGAGCCGCTGGGCGTCACGATCGAGGTCGAGGAAGGACAGACGATGCTCGACGCGGCGCTGCGCCAGGGCATCTACATCCCGCACGCGTGCTGCCACGGCCTGTGCGGCACCTGCAAGGTCGCGGTGCTCGACGGCGAGACCGACGTCGGCGACGCGAACCCGTTCGCGCTGATGGACTTCGAGCGCGAGGAGGGCAAGGCGCTCGCGTGCTGTGCGACGCTGCAGGCCGACACCGTGATCGAGGCGGACGTCGATGAGGATCCGGACGCGGAGATCATCCCGGTCAGGGATTTCGCGGCCGATGTTACGCATATCGAAACGCTGACGCCGACCATCAAGGCGATCCGGCTGAAGCTGTCGCAGCCGATCCGCTTCCAGGCGGGCCAGTACGTGCAGCTCGAGATCCCCGGGCTCGGGCAGAGCCGCGCATTCTCGATCGCGAACGCGCCGGACGACGTCGCGGCCACCGGCGAGATCGAGCTCAACGTGCGCCAGGTGCCGGGCGGGCTCGGCACCGGCTACCTGCACGAGCAGCTCACGACGGGCGACCGCGTGCGCCTGTCGGGCCCGTACGGCCGCTTCTTCGTGCGCCGCTCGGCCCGGCTGCCGATGATCTTCATGGCCGGCGGCTCGGGCCTGTCGAGCCCGCGCTCGATGATCGTCGACCTGCTCGACAGCGGCGTCACCGAGCCGATCACGCTCGTCTACGGCCAGCGCAACGCGAGCGAGCTCTATTACCACGACGAATTCCGCGCGCTTGCCGAACGCCATCCGAACTTCACGTACGTGCCGGCGCTGTCCGACGGCGCGGCGCAGGCGGGCGACGGCGTCGCGCAAGGGTTCGTTCACGACGTCGCGAAAGCGCATTTCGACGGCGATTTCTCGGGCCACCAGGCGTACCTGTGCGGGCCGCCCGCGATGATCGACGCGTGCATCACCGCGCTGATGCAGGGGCGCCTGTTCGAGCGCGACATCTACCACGAGAAGTTCATCTCGGCCGCGGATGCGCAGCAGGCGCGCAGCCCGCTGTTTCGGCGGGTGTGAGATGGACGCGCGACGCGTGACGGCGACCGTGACGATCGTGCAGACCGACGAGCGTTATCCGTGCGCGGCCGGCGAATCGCTGCTCGCCGGGATGTCGAAGCTCGGCCGGCGTGGCATACCGGTCGGCTGCCTGAACGGCGGCTGCGGCGTCTGCAAGGTGCGCGTGCTGCGCGGCGCGGTGCGCAAGCTCGGGCCGATCAGCCGCGCGCACGTGAGCGTGGAAGAGGAGGACGACGGCTATGCGCTCGCGTGCCGCATCGCGCCGGATAGCGATGTCGAACTCGAAGTGGCCGGCCGCCTGAAGAAGCCGTTCCTGTGCGGCGCGGCCCATCCGGCAACGCCGGTTTTCAACAAGTGATCTGGAGGAGACTCACCATGGGTGTGATGCGTATTGGGCATGTCAATCTGAAGGTGATGGACATGGACGCCGCGCTGCGGCATTACGTGCGCGTGCTCGGGATGCAGGAGACGATGCGCGATGCGGCCGGCAACGTCTACCTGAAGTGCTGGGACGAATGGGACAAGTATTCGCTGATCCTCAGCCCGTCCGACCAGGCGGGGCTCAAGCACGCCGCGTACAAGGTCGAGCACGACGCGGACCTCGACGCGCTGCAGCAGCGCATCGACGCGTACGGCATTGCGACCGAGATGCTGCCGGAAGGCGCGCTGCCGGCGGTCGGCCGCCAGCTGCGCTTCCTGCTGCCGAGCGGGCATGAGCTGCGGCTGTACGCGCAGAAGGAGCTGGTCGGCACCGCGGTCGGCTCGCTGAATCCCGATCCGTGGCCCGACGACATCCCGGGCTCGGCCGTGCACTGGCTCGACCATTGCCTGCTGATGTGCGAGCTGAATCCCGAGACCGGCGTGAACCGCGTCGAGGACAACACGCGCTTCATGGCCGCGTGTCTCGACTTCCATCTGGCCGAGCAGGTGATGGTCGGCCCCGGCAACACGATCCAGGCCGCGACGTGGATGTTCCGCAGCACGACGCCGCACGACATCGCGTTCGTCGGCGGCCCGCGCAACGGGCTGCATCACATCGCGTTCTTCCTCGACGACTGGGCCGACGTGCTGAAGTCGGCCGACGTGATGGCGAAGAACAAGGTGAAGATCGACGTCGCGCCCACCCGGCACGGGATCACGCGCGGCACGACCATCTACTTCTTCGATCCGAGCGGCAACCGCAACGAGACGTTCGCGGGGCTCGGCTATCTCGCGCAGCCCGATCGTCCGGTCACGACGTGGACCGAGGACGAGCTCGGCCGCGGGATCTTCTTCCACTCCGGCGAGCTGAACGAAGCGTTCACGACCGTCTACACCTGAAACGCACAGGAGCGCAGCGTCATGGCCTGCAACCCAACCACGCCGGGCGTCGACACGCGCGTGATCGACTGGCCCGCGGCATCGCGCGCCGCGCAGGCGGCGGCCGAGGCCGCCGAACGCGTCGGCATCCACGTCAACGTCGCGGTCGTCGATGCGGCCGGCCTGCTCGCCGCATTCGTGCGGATGCCCGGCGCGCCGCTGCATTCGATCGACATCGCGATCGACAAGGCATACACGGCGGCGAGCTTCGGCCTGCCGACCGGCCGCTGGCACGACGCGCTCGCCGAACACTCGGCCGCCGTGCGGCAGGGGCTCGTGCTGCGTGCGCGCTTCGTCGCGTTCGGCGGCGGCTTGCCGATCGTCGACGACGGCCGGCTGATCGGCGGGATCGGCGTGTCGGGCGGCAGCGAAGCGCAGGACGAAAGCTGCGCGCGCGCGGGCCTCGCCGCCGTCGGCCTTGCCGGCCTCGCGGGCCCCTGATTGACGGGGTGCTGCGACGACGCGCGCCCGCTTCACGACAGAACCGGATCACTGAATATCCACAATCGGCAGACACCATCATGTACGACACAGAAACGAGTGCCGCGGCCCGCGGCCCCGCCGGCGGGCAGCCGGACGTGCGGCTCGTCCGCAACTTCATCGACGGCGAATACCGTGCCGGCGAACGCTGGTTCGACAAGC
>NZ_JAAGPL010000485.1:0-1367 GCF_017104785.1 Burkholderia sp. Ac-20353
TGCGGGCTCGCGAGCTCGGCCGCGCCGGTCGGCGTCGGCGCGCGCACGTCTGCGGCAAAATCGGCGATCGTGAAATCGGTTTCGTGGCCGACGCCGCTGACGACCGGCAGCTCGCTCGCCGCAATCGCGCGCGCGAGCGCCTCGTCGTTGAACGACCACAGATCCTCGATCGAGCCGCCGCCGCGGCACACGAGCAGCACGTCGACCTCGCGCCGCGCGTTGGCAGTCTCGACCGCCGTGACGAGCTTCTCGGCCGAGCCGGCCCCCTGCACGGGCGCCGGATAGACGATCACCGGAATGTGCGGCGCGCGGCGCGCGAGCGTCGTCAGCACGTCGCGCAGCGCGGCGGCCTGCAGCGACGTGACGATGCCGATCGCGCGCGGATGCGCGGGCAGCGGCCGCTTGCGCTCGGGCGCGAACAGGCCCTCGGCCTCGAGCTGCGCCTTGAGCCGCAGGAACGCCTCGTACAGGCGCCCCTGCCCCGTGCGTCGCACGGCCTCGACGTTGAGCTGCAACTCGCCGCGCGGCTCGTACATCGTGACCACCGCGCGCACCTCGATCCGGTCGCCTTCGCGCGGCGTGAATTCCGCATACTGCGCGCGGCCGCGGAACATCACGCAGCGCATCTGCGCCTGCTGGTCCTTGATCGAGAAATACCAGTGGCCACTCGCGGCGCGCGTGAAGTTCGACACTTCACCCGCGACCCACAGCAGCGGGAACGAGCGCTCGAGCATCGTGGAAATCGCGCGGTTGAGCGCCGAGACGGGGATGACTTCGTCGCCGCCGCGCGCCGCGCCCGGCGCGGCAAAGGAGGAATCGGAAAGCATGGACGATCGGATGATTGCTGGCCGCGACACGATAGTCCGACATCGGCGCGACGTCCAGCGGCGCACCCCGCATTGCACAACATGAAAGTGTCCACATTCTGTCATTCGCCTGCAAAAATCCCCGAAAATCTCCGCAAAACGCCAGACAATTGATGCCAACGCTTTGATTTTTATAACGTTTTAAACATTTCGGAATGATTCTCATCCGATTCGAGGTCCGCCGGACGGGCGTGTGCGGCCTTCGACGGGCGGGTTTTTCACAGAGTTATCCACAGGCCGGCCCGATCCGTCCCCGCCAGCGCTGCCGGCCGATGCCGCTTGCCGCGCCGGCGCGGCGCGCGCTAGAGTGCCGCCTTCCGAGAGACCCCGCGGCTCGCGCCGCCTTCCGAGAAACCCGCGGCTCGCGCCGCGATACGGAGAATTCGCCTTGACGACCCCGTTCCATGCCGTGGCGCCCCGCGCGCCGCGCCCCGCCCGATGAGCGCGCCCGGCGGCCCGCTCGCCCGCGTCGAGACGCATCTCACGCGCGAATGGCAGCGC
>NZ_JAAGPL010000486.1:0-1357 GCF_017104785.1 Burkholderia sp. Ac-20353
GGATCGATCCGGTGCACGTCGGCGACTTCAGCCTCGCGCAGACGCACTCGCTGTTCGGCATCCAGCTGCCGTCGGTCTACATGTACTACTACCTGTTCGTGCTGTGCGCACTGCTGGTGATCTGGACGTGTACGCGCCTGCAGCACTCGCGTATCGGCCGTGCATGGGCGGCGATCCGCGAGGACGAAATCGCGGCGAAGGCGATGGGCATCAACACCCGCAACGTGAAGCTGCTCGCGTTCGCGATGGGCGCGTCGTTCGGCGGCCTGTCGGGCGCGATGTTCGGCTCGTTCCAGGGCTTCGTGTCGCCGGAATCGTTCACGTTCTGGGAATCGATCGTCGTGCTCGCGTGCGTGGTGCTGGGCGGCATGGGCCATATCCCGGGCGTGATCCTCGGTGCGGTGCTGCTCGCGATCTTCCCGGAATTCCTGCGCTCGACGATGGGCCCGCTGCAGAACGCGGTCTTCGGCCATGAAATTGTCGATACCGAAGTGATCCGCCAGGCGCTGTATGGCCTCGCGATGGTGATCATCATGCTGTATCGCTCGGAAGGCCTGTGGCCCGCGCCGAAGCATGAGGACAAGATCGCGAAACTGGCGAAGCGCAGCGCCAAGTCGGCGCGCGCGTAACGGACTGACAGCGGAAGGAGAAACACACATGAGCGACAAGCAAATCCGACTGTCCGTGAAAGGCGTGAACAAGCGCTTCGGCGGCCTGCAGGCGCTGTCCGACGTCGGCCTCGAGATCAAGGAAGGCGAGATCTACGGGCTGATCGGCCCGAACGGCGCCGGCAAGACGACGTTCTTCAACGTGATCACGGGCCTGTACACGCCGGACTCCGGCGAGTTCAAGCTGGACGGCGCGGAATACAAGCCGACCGCAGTGCACCAGGTCGCGAAGACGGGCATCGCGCGCACGTTCCAGAACATCCGCCTGTTCGGCGGGATGACGGCACTCGAGAACGTGATGGTGGGCCGCCACGTGCGCACCAGGCACGGGTTGCTCGGTGCCGTATTCCAGACGCCGGCGGAACGCCAGGAAGAGCGCGAGATCAAGGAGCGTGCGATCGAGCTGCTCGAATACGTCGGCGTGCTGCAGTACGCGGACTACACGTCGCGCAACCTGTCGTACGGCCACCAGCGCCGGCTCGAGATCGCGCGCGCACTGGCGACCGATCCGAAGCTGCTCGCGCTCGACGAGCCGGCGGCGGGGATGAACGCGACGGAGAAAGTGGAACTGACGCGCCTGCTCGACAAGATCCGTTCGGACGGCCGCACGATTCTGCTGATCGAGCACGACGTGAAGCTCGTGATGCACTTGTGCAACCGGATGACGGTGCTCGATTACGGCAAGGTGA
>NZ_JAAGPL010000488.1:0-1002 GCF_017104785.1 Burkholderia sp. Ac-20353
CGTGTCGCGATCGACGAATCGCGCGATCCGCACGCGAAGCGCGTCGATGCCGTCGGCAGCCTGCTGTTCGGCGCGGCGCTCGCGTGCGCGATCGCGGCGTTGATCGACGCGCCGTCGCACGGCTGGCTGGCGCCGGGCACGCTCGGCCGCTTCGCGCTCGGCGCCGCGCTGTTCGCGGGCTTTATCGCGGCGGAGCGCTGGCAGGCGCGGCCGATGATCGATCTCGCGCTGTTCAGTGAGCCGCGTTTCGTCGGCGCGGTGCTCGCGATGTTCGGCTATGCAGCGTGTGCGCAGGTGATGATGACGTTCCTGCCGCTGTACCTGCAGAACGCGTTCGGGATGTCGGCGATCGACGCGGGGCTCGGGATGCTGCCGTTCGCGGTCGCGATGATCGTCGGGCCGTCGTTCGGCGCGGCGCTGGCGGCGCGCATGTCGTCCGGCGGCGTGCTCGCGGGCGGGCTCGCGCTGATCGGTGCCGGCAACCTGCTGACCGCGGCGCTGACCGCGAGCGGCGACTACCGGCTCGTCGCGATCGGGATGTGGGTGACGGGGTGCGGCGCCGGCATCATGAACGGCGATACGCAGAAGGCGATCATGGCGTGCGTGCCGCCGCACCGCACCGGGATGGCGTCAGGGATCAGCACGACGACGCGCTTTACCGCGATCGTGACGGCGGTCGGCGTGCTCGGCGCGGTGCTCGCCGCGCGCATGCACACGCAGCTCGACCGGCTGCTCGCGGCGGCGCCAGGCGTGCGCGGGTTCGCCGATGCGCCGTTCATGTCGAGCCTGCTGGCCGGCGACCTTGCGCGTGCGCTCGGGCATGTGCCGCCGGTTGCGGCAGTGACGCTCGCGAATGCTGCGCCGGTCGCGTTCGCGAGCGGGTTCGCCGATGCGTTGAACCTGAGCGGCGTGCTGGCGCTAGTGGGGGCGGTCGTGATACGGCGGTTGCTCGCGCAACCATTGAGCGGCGCGTGAACGGCTTCGGCAGTTGAATGTGCCGCT
>NZ_JAAGPL010000489.1:0-234 GCF_017104785.1 Burkholderia sp. Ac-20353
TAAAAAAAAAAAAAAAAAAAAAGACACAAATTTCGTATATATTGAGTAGAATTGCCGCATTCTAAAACAAAATTTATACACACATACTCTCACTCAAATTTAGTAACATCTTGTAGTATTTATCACATGTGCTATCAATTCTCTAGTATATACGGTTCATCAATGAGCTCTCTGACATAGTTGTGATGTCCTCCTCGCTGCTGATAGTTCAGCCACGTTTACTTGTCCATTCGT
>NZ_JAAGPL010000490.1:0-1303 GCF_017104785.1 Burkholderia sp. Ac-20353
CCGAGCCCGCGAACGTCACCGCGCCGATCAGGATGCCGACGTAGATCTCGACTTCGTGGATGGCCTTCTCTGCGCCGACGAACTGCACCGACGTATCGATGTAGCTGGCAAAGCCCACCAGGCACGCGGCCAGGCCGACCAGGCTGTGCATCAGCGCAACCAGTTCGGGCATCTGCGTCATCTGCACCTTCTTCGCGGCGATGAGGCCGACCGCACCGCCGACGACCAGTGCGGCGACGACGTACGGAATGCCCTCGGCCGACACGCGCGGACCGAGCACGGTGGCCAGCACAGCGATGACCATGCCGATCATGCCGAGCAGGTTGCCGCGGCGTGCCGTTTCCGGGTTCGCCAGCCCGCCGAGACTGAGGATGAAGAGGATCGCCGCGCCGATATAGGAGACGGTAGTCAGATTGGAAGTCATGGTTGTCGTCCCCTTATTTGCGGAACATTGCCAGCATGCGCCGCGTCACCGCGAAGCCGCCGAACATGTTGACGGCCGTGAGCGTCAGCGCACCCACTGCCAGGCCCAGGATCAGCCCCGACGGCCGGTCGCCCACCGCGGCCCCGCCCAACGGCGGCGCGACCTGCACCAGCGCACCGATCGCGATGATCGACGAAATCGCGTTGGTCACGCTCATCAGCGGCGTGTGCAGCGACGGCGTGACGTTCCAGATCACCATGTAGCCGATGAAGCAGGCCAGCACGAACACCGTGAAGTGCGACAGGAACGTGGCCGGCGCAAACTGGCCAACCAGCAGGAAAGCCAGTGCGCCGACGCCGAACACGATCGCGAGCGTCCTGGCCGACATCGGCTCGCCGCTGCCGTGGCCATGGCCTTTCGGCGCGGCCGCCGCGGGCGGCGGCGTCTGTGGTTTCGGTGCGGCGGCCGGCTGCTTGAGCTGCGGCGGCGGCCAGGTGACGTTGCCTTCCTTGATGACCGTGAGGCCACGGATCGCGTCGTCGTCGAAATCGACGTTGATCGTGCCGTCCTTGGTCTTGCACAGCTCCTCGACCACGCGCAGCAGGTTGGTCGCGTACAGCGTGGACGACTGCCTTGCAAGACGCGATGCGAGATCCGTGTAGCCGATGATGGTCACGCCGTGGCGCACCACGGCCTCGCCCGGTACCGTGAGCTCGCAGTTGCCGCCTTGCTCGGCCGCCATGTCGACGATCACGCTGCCCGGCTTCATCGACTGCACCATCTCGGCCGTGATCAGCTTCGGCGCCGGCTTGCCGGGAATCAGCGCGGTGGTGATGATGATGTCCGCGTCCCTGGCCTGCTGCGCGTACATCGCGCGCT
>NZ_JAAGPL010000491.1:0-1196 GCF_017104785.1 Burkholderia sp. Ac-20353
GTCCTTCCGATCTGGTCGCCGCGCGGGATGCGCTCGCGCGCACGATTGCGCCGTCGCAGAACGGCGCCACCCACGCGAGCTCGCGCCGGTCGCCGATGCACCAGTAGACGGGCGGCCGCTGCAGCGTGAGATCCGGCAATTGCGCATGGTCGACGCGAAAGTAGGTGCCGCGATGCCGCAGCGGCGTGCGCGTAGCCCACAGCGCGGCGAGGATCGACAGGAATTCGGCGCTGCGCGCGAGCCGCTGGTCGCGGTTCAGGTGCGCGTGCTGACCGCTTGCATCGACGCCGCGCGCATCGGCCTCGCACGCAAGCAGCGCGCGGCCGCGGCTCAGCGACTGCAGGCTTTGCGCAAGATGCGCGGCCGCGACGGGCAGTATCGCGCCCGCCTGAAGCGACACGACCACCCGCAGGTCCGGCAACGCGTCGACGAGCGCCGCGGCGGCCATCCACGGGTCCGGACCCACGGGATCGGCGGGGAGCAGCACGGCGTCGCAGCCGGCCGCGATCCCCGCCTCGGCGATCGCGATCCAGTCGGCGGCAGGATCGGGCCGCGCGTCGTCGCAGCGCGTGAAGAGCCGCAGCAGCAGACGCGGCGCGCTCATGCGGCGGCGCGGGCTGGCTGCCAGCCGAGCGCGGGCGCAATCGTTTCCGCGATCGTGCGCAGGCGGCGCAGCGCGTCGTCGAGCGACGAGCTTTCGGCATGCACGACAGGAAGGAAGTAGTCGGCGAACGGCAGCAGCGCCGGGTCGCCGTGCAGGCTCTCGATCACGTCGTCAGGGTGGCCGAGGTGGACATTCAGCAGCCGCACGATCTCGTCGGGCGATGTTACGTCCGGGTGGCCGGTCGCCGCGAGCCACGGGATGTGCCGCACGACGTCGGGCGCCAGTTCGGCGAGTGCGGTGCGCCGGTCGCGCGCCGGAAACACCGCGCGCACGACGCCGATACGAGGCGCCGCCGCGTGTGCGTCCGGGGCGGTGCGTTCGCGCCACGCGTCGAGGTACGCGTCGGCGAGCGGGCGCTGCACGGTGCGCGGATCGTGCACCGCGGTGCCGAGCAGCAAGCCATTGCCGTGCCGGGCGGCGAAACGTGCGCCGTCGGCCGACGCGTGCGAATGCCACAGGCGTTCGCGCAGGCCGGGCGCCGGCGGCTGCAGCACGAGCGGTGGCGCGTCGGCGGCGCTGTCGGCGACGGGGC
>NZ_JAAGPL010000492.1:0-1152 GCF_017104785.1 Burkholderia sp. Ac-20353
CGGCGCGCGAACGCGGCCGCCGCCTGCGCGCGCCGTTCGGCCGGATGGGCGACCTGCACGAGCCGGCGCCACTGGTCGAGCAGCGCGGCGAGCGCCGTGTCGACCTGCGTGGCGATGCTGACAGGCCAGATGCGCGTGAACACGAGGTAGATCACGACGTTGCCGAGCAGGATGCCGATCGCGCGGTCGCGCGCGATCGTCAGGTCGAAGCCGGGCCCCGCGCCCTGGATCACGCACAGGAACAGCGCGAACGCGATCTGGAAACCCGCATACCCGACGCGCGGCGACCCGAATGCGACCCACGCCGACAGCCACGCGCCGACGAACACGACGGCCATCAGCTGGCCGATCGACGACAGCGCGGGCATCACGAACACGATCGCCGCGGTGCCGACGAGCGCGCCGACGATGCAGCCGCCGATCCGCAGCGTGAGCTTCTCGACCGTCTCGGCGGTCGTGCCGAGCGACACGATGTAGCAGGTGATGAAGCACGTATGAATGCCGGACCAGTCGAGCTGCATGTACAGCAGATAGCAGAACATCGCGGCGACGGTGGTTTTGAGCGCGTAGCGGATGTGGTCGGGATTCGTGCGCGCGTCCGGCAGGAAGAAACCGCCGCGCGGTTCGGCGTGCGCGTCGGGCGGGGTGCCGCGCGACGTTTCAGGGGCAGCGTCGGTGGCGGCGTCGGGCGAGACGTTCGGCGACGCATCGTGAGCGGAAGCCGCCGGGCGTTGCGCGGTGGCTTTCGCGAACTGCGTGATCGCCGTGTGCAGATCTGCCACAACGACGCGCGCGAGCGGCGGCAGCGCATCGGCCGGCGGCAGCACGAGCGCGATGTCGACCGGATAGCCGCGTTGCTCGAGCATGCCGGCCATCTCGTCGAGCGTGGTCGCGATCGGTGCGGTGAACGCGTCGGGCAGCCGTGCGCCGGCCTCGCGGCTCGCCAGCGCGACCGAGACGAGGATCGCGGTGCTTGACGCGATCGCCTGTCGCAGCGCGGCGACATCGGCGGCGCTCGACGTGCCTTCGAGCTTGGACAGCTTGAGCCACTTTTGCAACTGCTCGTCGCCTTCGCGCAGCGCGGCGTCGAACGCGGCGCGCGCGTCGCCGTCGTTGCCGTTGTCGCCGTCGCCGCGCAGCTGCCGGGCGGCG
>NZ_JAAGPL010000493.1:0-1286 GCF_017104785.1 Burkholderia sp. Ac-20353
TGACGTTGCCCGCGAATTTCGTATCCGCTAACCGAGCATTTATTATGCCGCTTCCTTTCGCTGTGCGGCGTGCCAGTCTTGTTCAAATTGCATCGGACTGACGTAATTCAACGTCGAGTGCAAACGCGAATGATTGTAGAAGCTCAACCAGTCGATTACCTCGTCCATCGCTTCGCGACGCGTCGCAAAGCGTTGACCGTGGATGCGCGCCTGCTTCAGCGATCCCCACAGGCTTTCGGTCGGTGCGTTGTCCCAACAATTTGCTCGGCGACTCATTGAGCTTTGCATGCCGTAGCTCTTGAGCAGGTCCTGGAACTCGGCGCTGCAATACTGGCTCCCACGGTCGCTATGCACGATCAGACCGGTTTCGGGGCGACGACGGAACCACGCCATACGCAACGCGTCAGAAACCAGCTCCGTGCGCATGTGCGGCTTGAGCGACCAGCCCACCACCTGGCGGCTAAACAGGTCCAGGATGACCGTCAGGTACAGCCAGCCCTCGTCGGTCCACAAATATGTGATGTCTGTCGTCCAGACCTGATCGGGCTTCGCCGGCGAGAAGTCGCGTTGCAGCACGTTCGGTGCGACCGGAAGGTTGTGCCTGCTGTCGGTCGTCGCCTTGAAGCGGCGTTTGGTCCGCGCCT
Source organism: Burkholderia sp. Ac-20353 (assembly GCF_017104785.1). Lineage (NCBI taxonomy): Bacteria > Pseudomonadati > Pseudomonadota > Betaproteobacteria > Burkholderiales > Burkholderiaceae > Burkholderia > Burkholderia sp. Ac-20353. The sequence goes on from NZ_JAAGPL010000493.1 coordinate 645, forward strand.
TGATGCCATGCAGCTTCATCAGCCCTTGAACCCGGTCCTTGCTCACGCGAATGCCTTGCGCAAGCAGCTTTTTCCACACGCGCGGCCAGCCGTACTCGCCTTTGGACTCGGCGTGCACGGCCTTGATGTGGACCAGCAACCCATCGTTGCTGATACGTCGGCGCGGCCGATCAGGATCAACGTCCCGGGCCTTGCGGTTGTGATAACCACTGGGGCTGACACCCAGCGCCTCACAGGCCACGGATACCGGCCATTGTCGGCTGTGCCGCTCAATCCAGGCATACTTCACGCCGACCTCTTCGCGAAGTATGCCGTCGCTTTTCCCAGGATGTCGCGCTCCATGCGCAGCTTCGCGTTCTCTGCCCTGAGTCGCGCAATTTCCATCTGTTCGGCCGATACCTGTTTGCCTGCGCCAGCGAGCTTGCCAGCCTCGTCAGCCTTGAGCCAGCTGTTTAGCGTCTGCGTACTGATGCCCAGAATCTTTGCCACCGCCGCCTGGCTCTGGCCGTTACGCACCATGCGAACCGCCTCAACCTTGAATTCCAGCGTGTACCGCGCCCTCGGGTTACCCATTGCTCAATCCTCCGTCACTGAAGTTTTACACACTCTCAGTAACGGATACGTTTTTCGAGGGCAAGGTCA
>NZ_JAAGPL010000494.1:0-1286 GCF_017104785.1 Burkholderia sp. Ac-20353
TATATCCGGACTCGATCGCAGGACGTGCCTGCCGGCCCCGATGGATTTCGCCGCAAGGTTCCTAATCTAAATAGCGGACTCGAAGTCCGAGAAATGTCTCAGGCTTGCCCTTGCGCGGTCCAACCTGTCTTGCCATCGTTCAGCATCACCTGTGCAACCGTGGATGAGTTTGATGTTCGTTGATCGGGCCTTCAGCTCGGCAATGATGCTGCGGGTTGATAGGTTCGACCGTAAGCCAGCAATGCCCAGATCGTTCGCGCCATCTTGTTCGCCAGTGCGACCGCCACAACATTTGTGGGGCGTCGTGCCAGCAGATCCCGCATGTGCGCCGGAAGGTGTTTGGAACTCGATATCACGGCTCGGGCACCGTGAATCAACAGGGTGCGCAAATACACGTCACCACGTTTGCTGATGCCGCCGAGCTTTACCTTGCCCCCGGAACTGTTCTGTCGCGGCACGAGGCCTAGGTAGGCCGCGAATTCCCGTCCGGATCGGAAGGCTTTCGCTTGGCCGATGACCGACACGGCTGCAGTTGCCGTCAACAGGCCCACGCCCGGAATTTCCGAGATCCGCTGGCACGCTTCGTCGCCGCGTCGCCATTCGAGGATGCGCTGCTCGATGCGTTGGACTTGCTCGTCGAGCAGATGGAGTCGAGACAGTTGATCCCGGAGGCTATCGATCAGCATCGCCGGCAGTTGATCGGCCAGCGACGCAATCGCTGCTTGCGCGGCCTGAATCGACTGGCGCCGCCCCTGCGGCAAGACGACGCCGAATTCATACAACAATCCTCGCAACTGGTTGACCTGCATGACGCGGATCCGGACCAGTTGCTGGCGCATCCGGTGTAGCGCCAGCATCGCCTGTTGATCCGCCGATTTGACGGCCACGAACCGCATGCCAGGACGCTGAGCCGCTTCCCAGATCGCTGCGGCATCTGCCACGTCGTTCTTGTTCGACTTGACGAATGGGCGCACGAACTGAGCTGCAATGAGCCGCACGTCGTGGCCGAGTCGCGCCAAAACCCGGGCCCAGTGATGAGCGCTGCCACAGGCTTCCATGACGACGCGACTCGCCGGCCGGTTGGCGAAGAACGGCACGAGCTGGGCACGTTTGAGAACCTTGCTATGAATCGCGCCAGTATCAGGCTCGACATAGTGAATCTGGAAAACGCGCGTGGCTAGGTCGATGGCGATCGTCGTGGGCTCCATGGAATCTCTCCTGAACGGAAGAATGGACAAGACACTGTCGCACATCCGTACCAGGAACCCAGAAAGCGGAGACAGGCG
>NZ_JAAGPL010000495.1:0-1279 GCF_017104785.1 Burkholderia sp. Ac-20353
CCGGCCGCGGATCTCGCGGTGCGCGCCGAGCTCGCGCCGGCGCCGGCCGATCCCGCGCATCCGCACGCGTTCGCGGTGACGGGCCCGGTGTCGATCGTCAATGCGAAGCCGGGCACGCTCGGCGATCACCTGCTGCCGGTCGTCGACGCGAAGGCGAGCGTGCGGCTCGACGCGCACACGCAGCGGATCGACGGCCTCGCGCTGACGCTGATCCGCGACGGCAGCGTGACGGGCGGCGGCACGCTGGCGGGCGGCAAGGGCCGCTTCGACCTGAAGGTCGCCAATCTCGACCTGAATGCGTTCGTCGCCGAATTGCGCCCGATGCGGCTCGGCGGGCCGGTCGGCGTGACGCTCGCGAGCGGCGTGCAGACCGTCGATTTCGATCTGAAGGATCCGAAGCTCGCGCTCGGCGCGCGCGCGAAGGTCGCGCTGACGCCGCAGCAGACGGTGCTGACCGACGCGCGGGTGATGGCCGGCAACGGGCGCATCGATCTGACCGGCGTGTTCCGCCACGACGCGCATTCGAGCTACGACGCGAAGGCGACGCTCGCCAATTTCGATCCGCTGCTGCTCGCCGCGATGAGCGCGCCGAAGGCCGCCGGCGGCAGCGCGGCCGCAAAGGTGACGAAGGCCGGGAATGTGACGAAGGCCGCGAAGGCTGAGAAGGCCACGCCCGCGAAGCGTGGCGAGACGCGTGTGAACGGCACGTTGACCGCGTCGGGCGCGTTCGCGCCGCAGCTGTCGACGAAGGCCACGTTCAAGCTCGGCGACAGCCTGTACGACGGCGTGCCGCTGACCGGGGCAGGCATCGTGCAGCTCGCCGGCACACGGATCCTGCCGAGCAACGCGAACCTGTCGATCGCGGGCAACCGCGTCGACCTGCGCGGCAGCTTCGGCGCGCCCGGCGACCGCCTGCGCTTCGCGATCGATGCGCCGCAGCTCGACCGGCTCGGCTTCGGCGTCGCGGGGCTCGTTCAGGCTCAGGGCGACCTGACGGGCAGCTTTGCGCATCCGAACGTGACGGCGACCTACAAGGCCGAAGGCGTCGTGGTCGGTTCGAACCGGATCGGCGCCGCGCAGGGCCGCGCGGACATCCGCGACGGCGCGCATGGTGCGCTCGTGTTCACGGTCGACGCGAGCAACGTCGCGCTTGGCTCGCTGCAGCTGAAGACGCTGCGCGCGAACCTCGACGGCACGCGCGCGAAGCACACGCTCGACGCATCGGCGCTCGGCATGGCCGGCGGCCGCGTGATCGACGTGGCGCTCGCCGCGAACGGCG
>NZ_JAAGPL010000050.1:0-50771 GCF_017104785.1 Burkholderia sp. Ac-20353
GGCGCAGTGCGCGCGCGTGCGCCCGCCTGCGGCGCGCCGTCCGGGAATGGCCCCGCACGACGGGAACGCGGCGGCGCGCTCATGCGGCCGTCCCGACGCCGCGCCACCTCCCCCGCCTTCCCCGCTTCACTCGACGTTGGAGAGTTCCCGCCGCAGAATCTTGCCGACGGTCGATTTCGGAAGACGCTCGACGAAGCGCACCACCTTCGGCACCTTGTATGCGGCGAGGTTCGCGCGGCAATGCGCGACCAGGTCCGCTTCGGTGATGACGGCGTCCTCCGCCACGACGACGAACAGCCTGACCGCCTCGCCCGTCTTCTCGTCCGGCACGCCGATGCACGCGCATTCGGCAACGCCCGCGAACGCGGTCGCGACCGCTTCCACCTCGTTCGGGTACACGTTGAAGCCGGACACGATGACCATGTCCTTCTTGCGGTCGACGATCTTCAGGAAGCCCTTGTCGTCGAACACGCCAATGTCGCCGGTGCGGAAGTAGCCGTCCGCCGTGAATGCCTTCGCGTTCGCTTCCGGCTGTTGCCAGTAGCCGCGCATCACCTGCGGGCCCTTCACGCAGACTTCGCCGGGCGCGCCGATGTCGGCCTCGCGGTCGTTGTCGTCGAGCAGCTTCACGTCGGTGGACGGCAGCGGCAGGCCCGTCGTGCCCGTGAATTCGGTGATGAACTGCGGATTGAACGTAACCACGGGCGACGTTTCCGACAGCCCGTAGCCTTCGCGGATGTAACAGCCCGTCACGGCCTTCCAGCGCGACGAGATCACGTCGATCACCGCCGTGCCGCCGCCCGCGGACAGCGTCAGGCGCGACCAGTCGACCTCCGTCAGGCGCGGGTGGTTCGCGAGCCCCGCGTACAGCGTGTTCACGCCGACGAACACCGTCGGCCGCGCGGCCTTCAGCAAGTCGATGAACGCGTCGATGTCGCGCGGGTTGGCGACGAGCCAGTTTTCCGCGCCGATCGCGAAGTACGACAGGAAGTTCACCGTCAGCGCGAAGATGTGATACAGCGGGATCGCGGTGACGATGACTTCCTCGCCCGGCCGCTGCGCATCGGACACGAACGCGCTGAACTGCGCGATGTTCGCGATCAGGTTGCGGTGCGACAGCGCGGCGCCTTTCGACAGCCCCGTGGTGCCGCCCGTGTACTGGAGCAGCAGCAGGTCGTCGCCGCCGAGCGCGACCGGTTCGTAAGCGAGCCGCTCCCCTTCGGCGAGTGCGTCCGCCAGCGCGATCGCGTCGCGCGGCAACGCTTCGCGCACGTCGCCGGGAACGTCGACCGCGCCGAGATCGTCGCGGCCCACGGTGAGCACGGTCCGGATGCGCGTGTTGGCGATCACGTCCGCGAACGTGCGCGTCGAGCCGCCGCACACGACGATCGTCTCGACGCCCGCGTCGTTCAGCTGATGCTCGAGCTCGCGCGCGGTGTAATGCGGATTGACGTTGACCTGAATCGCGCCGATTTTCGCGACGGCGATGAAGACGACCGGAAACGCCGGCACGTTGGGCAGCATCACGGCCACGCGATCGCCCTTGCGGATCCCGACGACCTGCTGCAGATAGGCGGCCAGCGCGGTCGACAGACGATCGACGTCTGCATAGGTCAGCGTCCGGCTGCCCGCGCGAAACGCCGGCTGGTCGGCAAAGCGGCGCATCGCATCGTCGAGCAGTGCAGGTAGGGAGGCGTGGCGATCGGCTTCGATCTCGGCGGGGATCGAGCCATACGACTGGATCCAGTGTCTCTTGATCATGTAGGTATCCTTGGGCGGCCGGCGCGCCGGTTTCGCGCATCGCGGGAACCGCTCCCGGATCGATGCTGGCGCCGCTCGATCGACGCCCGTCCCGCCCGGGCGCAGGCCGTCTCACGAACGCCGACTATCGCCCACCGGCCGCGTATTGCAAATGATCGACGCGGCCGCAAAGATGATCGAAACGGACAATGCGCGCGGTCGCGGGCGTCGGCGTGGCCCGCGTGGCGCCCCGCTGCGCCGCGCGCACCGGGCGATCCGGCCGGCGTGCAGCGGCACAACCTAGGGTGAACCCTGATGCGACGCGACGTGTTCGGGAGCAGAAACACGCACCCGGAATCGGTATCGAATCGGACTCAGGACACGGTCATGCCGCGCAATGCGCTGTCTGTTAACCGAAGCAGATTCCGGGGCATAGTCTGCAAAATGACGATTCTGCCCGGCCGTCGATCCAGGCCCCGTCAAGAAGATCGCACAGGTCACCGGCGAGTGAACACGCTACGTCGGTACGCGAACCCAAGCCGGGAGTGGCCGGTCGGCCATTGATTGCGTATAGGCAGGATCGACACAGTCGTTGAAAATGTCGAGATGCACAGCGCTCGGTGCCCAGCCGAGTTCTCGCCGCGTACGCGGCGCGCGCGTGCGGCTGCACGACGAGAACACGATCGGTCCCATGAATTTGTCCCAGATCTCCGCTGCTTCGCTGACGGTGACGCTACGGGTAGGCACGTTCAAATACTGACCGATCTTCTCCGCGATCGACCGGTAGCTCGTCTCGCCGGATACGGCGTGATAGAGCGCCCCTGCGACGCCCTTTTCCAGTGCGAGTCGGTACACCTCGGCCAGGTCGTCGACGTGAATGTTGGAATAGACGTTAAGCCCGCGGCCAACGTAGCAGACTGCGCCGGTCTTTGCCGCCGAATGATACAAATCGGCGATGACCTTGCTTCCGCCGTGCCCCCAAACCAGCGGCGGACGAATGCAGAGCGCACGAATACGACGCGCTGCGCTCGCGCGGACCATGTTTTCGATTTCGAGGCGCGGGGCTATCTGACGCCGCGGCGGGAATGTGTCGTCCTCGGTATAGGTGTTTTCGCTCCAGTCGCCGTTGGTCCGCTCTGACAGCAGACTCGTACCGCTCGTGAAGATGAAGAGCTTGTCGCTGCCCTCGAGATTACGCAACAAGGTCGAGACCACGCGCCGCTCGTCTTCAAGCATCAACTGCGCGGCCCAAACGATCCCATCGTGGTCGCGTCCGAGCGACGCAAGTTCGGCGTCGTCATTCAGATCGCCATGCAAGGTCGTGATGCCGGCCGCTTCGAGCGGACCAGCGCTTTGGGTGTTCCGGATGAAACCCGTCACGCAGTGGCCAGTCGCAACGAGTCGGGCGGCGACGTGCTTGCCGATATAGCCCGTGGCTCCGAACAGCAGGATTTTCACTTTCTGGATCCCCTCTAAAAGGTAATCGAAATCAGCACTCTGACGTGATCGACGTCAGGTCGATCTCGTCCTGCTCTCACCGCAAAGCGGCATTCATCTTCCGACACGCGCTCGTTCATTCGGCGATCCGATTCCGAGTTGTTCCGATACCGTCTTGGCCGCCCGTATTGCGTCGTCAAAACTCTGCTCGGTCGCAACGTGTTTTCGATCTACGTTCACGATCCAGCTATCGAACGCATGGCGCCAACGAATGCGACGCTCCTCGAGCAGCAAGGAAAACCAACGCCAGATCGATGCATCTTCTGCGTTGACTGCTGCCGCCGCATCGAGACGAGCGCGTTGCATGACTTCCATTTCTGCCAACCGTTACCAGATTCCGGTTCCCAACCTCGCGTCGATCACGACGCGAACTGAGTCACGAGTTCCGGCACGAGCGTGAACAGATCGCCGACGAGGCCGTAGTCGGCCACGCCGAAGATCGGTGCTTCGGGATCCTTGTTGATCGCGACGATCACCTTCGAATCCTTCATGCCGGCCAGGTGCTGGATCGCACCCGAGATGCCGACCGCGACGTACAGCTGCGGTGCGACGATCTTGCCGGTCTGGCCGACCTGGTAGTCGTTCGGCACGTAGCCGGCGTCGACTGCCGCGCGCGATGCGCCGAGTGCAGCCTGCAGCTTGTCGGCCAGCGGTTCGAGCACCTTTGTGTAGTTCTCGCCGCTGCCCAGACCGCGGCCGCCCGATACGATGATGCTTGCCGACGTGAGCTCCGGACGGTCCAGCTTCGTCACTTCACGGCTGACGAACTGCGACTTGCCTGCATCGGCCGCCGCTTCGATCTTCTCGACCGCAGCGCTGCCGCCTTCAGCCGCCACCGGGTCGAAGCCCGTCGAACGCACCGTGATCACCTTGATCGCGTCGCTCGACTGCACCGTCGCGATCGCGTTGCCGGCGTAGATCGGGCGCTCGAACGTGTCGGCCGAATCGACCGCCGTGATGTCCGAAATCTGCGCGACGTCCAGCTTCGCGGCTATGCGCGGCGCGATGTTCTTGCCGTAGGCCGTTGCCGGCGCGAGGATGTGCGAATAGTCCTTCGCGATGTTCAGTGCGGTCGCTTCGACGTTTTCCGCGAGGCCCGCTTCGAGTTGCGGCGCGTCGGCCAGCAGCACCTTCGAAACGCCAGCAATCTTCGCTGCTGCATCGGCAGCCGCCTGCGCGTTGTGACCCGCGACCAGTACGTGGATGTCGCCGCCGACGAATTTGCCAACCTCGGTGGCAGCCGCCACCGTGTTCAGCGTCGCCGCCTTGATCGACGCGTTGTCGTGTTCCGCAATCACCAGAATCGTCATTTCTATCCGCTCCCCCTTACAGCACCTTGGCTTCGGTCTTCAGCTTCTCGACCAGCGTCTTCACGTCCGGCACCTTCACGCCGGCTGCGCGCTTCGGCGGCTCCGCCACCTTCAGCGTCTTCAGACGCGGCGTGACGTCCACGCCGAGGTCTTCCGGCTTCACGGTCTCGAGCGGCTTCTTCTTCGCCTTCATGATGTTCGGCAGCGTCACGTAGCGCGGCTCGTTCAGGCGCAGGTCGGTGGTCACGACCGCCGGCAGCGTCAGCGACAGCGTTTCCGCGCCGCCGTCGATTTCACGCGCGACCGTGGCATGGCCGTCGGCGATCGTCACCTTCGACGCGAACGTCGCTTGCGGGAGACCTGCCAGCGCAGCCAGCATCTGGCCCGTCTGGTTCGAATCGTCGTCGATCGCCTGCTTGCCGAGGATCACCAGCTGCGGCTGTTCCTTGTCGACCAGCGCCTTCAGGATCTTCGCGACTGCGAGCGGCTCGACGCCGTCGTTCGACTCGACGAGGATCGCGCGGTCCGCGCCGATCGCCAGCGCCGTACGCAGCGTTTCCTGCGCTTGCGCGACGCCGACCGACACCGCGACCACTTCGGTCGCCACGCCCACTTCCTTCAGGCGCACGGCTTCTTCCACCGCGATTTCGTCGAACGGGTTCATCGACATCTTCACGTTTGCGATGTCGACACCCGTGTTGTCCGACTTCACACCGACCTTGACATTCGCATCTACCACTCTTTTCACAGCAACAAGAATTTTCGTCACTTCAGATAGCTCCAGGAAATCGACAACCATCACACTTACCGCTCCCTGTGTGATCAGACACAGACGTTCGCGAGCGGATGCATCCCCGCGCGACTGCGTGGCGAAAAGAATTTTCGTACGATCGCATGATTCACATCCCGGAGTGAACGAAACATCCAGACAGGAGAATCGTCCTTGTCGATCAATATTGATCGGACTCCTTCGCAAAAATCGCCAACTTCGATGGCCCGGACGGCGATATCGAACTCCATTCGCAAGCAGTCTTCCGGAGACATCGATCGCGCCCGCAACAGCATTTCCCGGGTCACGTCGAGCATCAACGGAGAACGCGCAAGCAGCGCGTCTATTGAAGCGCGAAGCCAGCCACGCTCTTGCTCCGATACGTCACTGTCGAGCGCGCGGTCCATCGATTCGACGATCTCCTCCACCGTCAAATGAAGGCCGAAATGCGCCCGAATCAACGGGAGACACTGGCCAAACCCGGAATCGGGTATCGGATCCGCCGGCGAGATAAAAACGTCCCGAATACTCTGCCGAACATCACTCAGGTCGAGCATCTTGAGTCGTCTCTCGAAGTTACTCAACGACGCACTGGGCGCATAAGCATCCGCAAGCCCCAGGCGCATGGTGTCCGGTCCGGTCAGCGTTTTCCCCGTGAGGCCCAAGTAGAGCGCCACTTCGATCGGCATATCGGACAAAGACCTGATCGCACCAATTCCCGACAGGAAGCCCAATCTTGTTTCAGGCAGCGATACGTTGGTTCGCTCGGTGACGACACGCAATGACGAGGATTGCGCGAGCCCCGTCCCGGAGCCCGCCGTCACGCCATCCATCAACGCTACGACAGGTTTTTTCAGGCTGCGAAGCGCGAACTGGAGCCGATACAGATCGACAAGCATCTGACGCCATCCGGCATCGCTCTTCATGACGAGGCGATACAAATCATTCATATCGCTCCCCGCGCAAAAATTCCCGTCGTGTCCGCCCCGCATCACGAGCGCAACGATATTGCGGTCCACGTGGCAATGCGCTACCCACTCGACCATCCGACGCACCATGTCATGCGACAACGCGTTCATCGTCTCCGCCCGGTTCAGTGTGACGACTGCCACGCGGTCAATCTGCTCGAACTTGATTGTCCGGTCCGCGTCGCAGCGATCCAGCGGGTCGAAGTCGAGCTGAAATGGCACTGCGCGACTGATATCCACTTCATCCATCTCCAACCTGAGCGCTGTTCGCCGCACCCTCCGCGGATACGTGAAGCTACCGCGCGATACGCCGCGTGCCGGTTAGCGAACAGCCGATTTCGATTGCCAATGCGAAAACCCGTGATCGACTACTCAAAGCGTCGCGCTCGGCTCACTCTTCACGCTTTCCGTCGTAAACAACATCTTCAGAAGCAGGAACACCACGCGAAAACTCAGCAGCTTCAACGCGCTGCGCAGTTCGGCGGGTGTCAGATGCGCTTCGATGGGCATCGCACCCATGATGGTTCCGGTAATGACCAGGTGATCGCCGCTCGGCTTCAGCGCGTCCACCTCCATCAAGTCTCCGTTGTCGGATGTGTAGAGCTTCATATCCGTATCCTTCTTTCCAGTGTTGCGATCACAGGCTCACGAAAGCCTTCTTCAGATCCATTTTCCAATCCATCAGCATCTTCATTGCGGTCGCTCGCCCGCCCAGCGTCACGGCGCCGCCCGGATGAAGGAACGGCCCCGCAAGATAGAAGCCCTTGAGGCCCGGCACCGTATATTGCGCGAGCTCCGGAATGGGACGCCGCCCCATGAACTGCGAAACCGTCGTTCCGCATCCGAAAATATCGCCGTGCTTCATGGATGCCGAATGCCGGTGGTGATCGAGCGGCGTTTCGCGATACGTGCCGATGATCGAGCTGCGGTCGAGATTGGTCGTGTACTTGCACATCTCGTCGTAGATCGCGTCACACCAATGTTCCTTGACGTCGTCCCATGCCGCGAGACCGCCATTCGCAAGCTCCAGCGGCGCGAAATGGTAGAGATACATGGCAGCCTTGCCGGCCGGCGCGCGAGACGGATCATGCAGGCTCTGCACGGCAATCAGCGGGCTGAGGTGCCCCGCCGGCATCTCGCCATAGCGATAGGCGTCGAAACTCTTGCGCAGGGCCAGATAGTCGCGCTGCACGCATTCGACAAGCATCGATTTCGAGTATTCGTCGCCCGCCTTCCATTTCGGCGCCTCGCTCAGCGCAATCTGCTGGTTGATCGCGCCGAACGAGCTGAGCGTCACCTGCTCCGCGGCGGCAGCAACTTCGGGATCGACGCCCTCGACGAGCTTGCCCAGATCCCACGGATGAATCGAGCCGACGACCGCGTCCTTCGCGGCAATATACGACCCGTCCGCAAGTTCCACGCCGACAGCGCGCCCGCCGCTCACCCTGACCTTGACGACTTGCGAATTCGTGCGAATTTCGCCGCCGTAATGCTCGATACATCGAATGATCGCCTTCGTCAGGTTTGCGCTGCCGCCGACCACGGCGCCCGCGCCCCTCGAATGCGCGATACCCAGAAGCATCGTGGGAACGATCCCCGTGCCCTTGACCTCCGGAGCCATCATGAGCTCCGCACACCACTTCATGATGTGCATTTTCAGCTCGGGCGACTCGAACGTCCGCTCGAGCACGTCATAAGCACTGTCCAGCAGGTTGGTGACCATGCGCCGGCCCTTCGCCGTCTGCTCGAGCATCCCGATAAATCCGCCGACCGGGAGGGGCGGCGCGAAATAGCTTTTCAGAAACAGCGGCAGCAGTGCCTGACTTTCCAGCACGAAATTCCGGTAGGTTTGCGCGTCACGCTCCGAGAATTTCGCGATCGATTCGCACGTCCGGTCGAGATCGTTCCACGTAATCAGCCCGGTGTTATCGTCGAATACGGTGGCGAACGTCGCCTCCGTATAGGCCCACTCCAGCCCGAAGCGGCTCTCCAGCCCGAGCTCGTCGTGCGTCAGTGCCGGGTTGGCAAGGCAGATGACCATGCCGGTAGCGTGCGGATCGCCGGTGAATCCGGGCGCGGGCGCCACCGACACGACGCCGCCGCCACAGTGATCATTTTTCTCGAGGACGACGACGCTCTTGCCGATTTTCGCCAAATACGCGGCAGCGGTCAGCGAGTTGCTACCGCCTCCAACTACAACGATGTCGTATGAATCCCGCACCTGACTGTCTCCAATATTTGATGAACACGCGTTCTCACGCGATGGGTACGACGGTCTTTATCGAAAAGAAGCGTCGCGGCAAAATTCTCTTCAATAAGATTTCGGCAGATCGAGTACGCGCTCGGCGATGAAGGACAGAATCATCTGCTCGGTGACTGGCGCGATGCGCGGAAGAATCGATTCCCTGAACAGCCGCTCGACCTGGAACTCACGCGCATAGCCCATGCCGCCGTGCGTCAAGACCGCTCGCGTTGCAGAATCGAATGCGGCGCGCGCGGACAGGAATTTGGCCGCATTCGCTTCCGCGCCGCACGGAATTCCCTGGTCGTACATCCAGGCAGCGCGCAGGCACATCCAGTAGGCGGCTTCCGTCTGGGTCCAGCATTCCGCGAGCGGATGTTGAATACCTTGATTGCGTCCGATGGGCTGGCCGAACACCACGCGGTCGCGCGCATAGGCGGATGCGCGCCGGATCGCATCGCGCGCCAGGCCGACGGATTCGATCCCGACCAGAATCCGCTCGGGGTTGAGACTATCCAGCAGGTAATGAAAGCCGCGCCCTTGCTCACCGACACGATCCTCTTCCGGCACGAACAGGTCGTCGATGAAGACCGCATTGGAATCCACGGCGTTGCGCCCCATCTTCTTGATTCGCCGCACCTCGACCTTGTTGCGGTCGAGATCCGTGTAAAACAGCGTCATCCCATCGGTCGGGCGTTTGCATTCGGCTTTCGGCGTCGTCCGTGTCAGAAGCAGAATCTTGTCGGCAACCTGCCCTGTCGACGTCCACATCTTTCGGCCGCTGACCCGATAGCCGCCGGGGGCCGCTGTCGCGAACGTCGAGATGCTCGTGGTGTCGAGCCCGGCGTCGGGCTCCGTCACACCGAAGCAAGCCTTCTGTTCACCCTTGATCAGCGGAACGAGCCAACGCTGCTTCTGTTCGGGCGTACCATGCACCACCACGGCATGCGGCCCGAAAAGATTGATGTGAATCGCCGACGCAGCGGAATAGCCGCCACCGCTGGACGTCACCGCGTGCATCATCACGGCAGCTTCCGTCACCCCAAGCCCCGAACCACCAAGCTCCTCAGGCATCGTGATGCCAAGCCAGCCGGCGGCGGCCATCGCCGCATAGAACTCCTGCGGGAAGCGACCCGCCTCGTCACAATCGCTCCAGTAGTCGTCGCCGAATTCGGCACACACTTTGCGCACGTTGGCATCGATTTCCCGATGCAGTTCAGTCAGCTCGAAATTCATAGAGACCCAGCTCAAGTCGGTAAGGAGGACCAGCCGATCGAATCGCCAGCCCGACGGAAGCGATATTAGTACGTATGCATACGATATGCAAGAGGATACTCTTGCTGCAATGCCGCGGGATGCCGTGGTCGTCAGCACGGAAGCCCCTTCGTCGGCACCACCTGACGTTTAAACAATAGCGCATATAGTATGCGTGCACATGATATGCTACACAAAAACGTCGAACGAGGCTGACAGCGGCCCGCACCGTCCGGAGCCCTCGCTTGACGGACGACCTTCACCCACCATTTGGAGACGTCATGCGCAAGGCAGACAAAGTCATCATCACGTGTGCAGTCACGGGTTCGATCCACACCCCCACCATGTCGACTGCGCTTCCGATTACCCCTGCGGAAATCGCGGAAGCAGCCGTCGGGGCGGCTGACGCAGGCGCTTCCATCATTCATCTGCACGCGCGCGATCCCGAGACCGGGCGCCCCTCTCCGCGTGCGGATCTCTTCATGCAATTCCTGCCTGCGATCAAGCGGCGATGCGACGCGATTCTGAACGTCAGCACCGGCGCAGGGCTTGGCATGTCGATGGACCAACGCGTCGAAGCGGCACGTGCCGCCCGCCCCGAAGTCGCGTCACTCAACATGGGGTCGATCAACTTCAACATTTCCGGCGCCGCGGAAAAAATCGACCAGTTCAAGCACGACTGGGAGCGTCCTTATCTGGAGAGCACGAAGGACTTCGTCCTGAAGAACACGTTTCAGGATATCGAAACGATCATCGTCGAGCTCGGGCATCGGCACGGCGTCAAATTCGAGTTCGAGTGCTACGACGTCGGACACCTGTACACGCTCGATCACTTTGTTCGTCGCGGGCTGCTGAAGCCGCCGTTCCTGATCCAGTGCATTTTCGGCATCCTCGGCGGTGCCGGTGCCGATCTGGAGAATCTCGCGCACATGAAGGCAGTAGCCGACCGCCTGTTTGGCGACGACTACTATCTGTCGGTACTCGCCGCAGGCCGTCATCAGATGCGATTTGTGACGCAGAGCGCGCTCTTTGGCGGTCACGTACGCGTCGGCCTGGAAGATAGCCTGTATATCGGCCGTGGCCGCCTTGCAGAGTCCAACGCAGAGCAGGTTGCGAAAATTCGCCGCATCCTGCAGGAGCTTTCCCTCGATATCGCGACGCCAGATGACGCGCGTGAAATGCTCGGCCTCAAAGGTCAGGATCAAGTCGGATTCTGAGTCTGCACCGCGAGCCCACGTTCTCCATCGAGGTGTCATCCCGATCCGCGCGCCTCGATCGAGGTGCGTGGCGGGCGACGCATCGAGATCGGCCTCTCCTGATTGCGAGTCACGCGCGACGTCCGCGCATCTTTGACCTGTCTTGACAGGCGCCGGCAGGTGCTCACCCAACCAGCGCCTCGCGTCGATCGCGCTTTGTGCTTTAACTGCCGAACATCAGCTTGCCGATCTTGTTCCCGGTTACCTCCCCGAACCAGATTTGTCCTGCCCGGGTGCTATTGAGGTCGCAAATTCCCGCCAACGGTGTAGGCACGGCAAATTCCTTGAGCGTGTTGGTGGCAGGATTGAATTGCGCAATCTTGTTGCCTCCCTGGAATCCCCCTTCCGCAATATAGATGTTCCCGTCCGAGCCCTCCCGGATCGGGCCCGGGAACGGCAACGGCATGCCAAGCGACGTCAGCAGGTTCTTCGTCAGACCCTGCAGGGACAACATGTCATATTCGATGATATTTCCGGTATTGACGTCCAGGCGTCCGAATTTCTGAGCGGCGGTTTCCGTAAACCAGATTATTCCGTTGTGGTCGGTGGTGACGCCCTGCGGCAACGCCGCCGGTGTGGGCACGTCGTATTGGTTGATTTGTCGGGTAAAGACGTCGATCGTCGCGATTTTGTTGGCTGCGGCAAGAGAGATCACCATCGTGTTTCCTGGCCCAGGCTGGATAATCTGGGTCAACACGCTTGCTGTCGAGAGCGGTGTAGGCAACGGGATGATTTCGATATTCTTGGTCGATACATCGATTCTTCCGACGGCGTTGACGCCAGACAGGCTGAACCACATTGCACCGTCCTTACCCGTTGCGATCGCACTCGCCAAGGCCGTCCCGACGCTGATCGGCGTTTTCAGAACCTGACCGACCGGGATCGGGTAGTTCTGCATCGACCCGTCCGTCGTATCAAGTCGCGTGATGACATTCGTGGCCACCTGAGGAAACCATAGTGCCCCGTCCGGGCCGATCTCCATCCCACCCGGGACGGATACCGGCTGGCTCAGCGGGAACGTGCTGAACCCGCCGGAGCCCGGATCAAATCGCGATATCGCATTTCCGAGGATGTCTTCAATCCACAGAATGCCGCGGCTGTCGAACTTGAGTTCGCAGGGTCCGGCCGCAAGATTCGGCAATGCATACTCAGTGACCTGTGGCGACGAGCCGAACAACTGCGCCATCGAAGTGGTTCCGGCACACAGGAAACCGGTGGCCATCAGCCATCCCGTCAAGCGGATGGCAAGCTTTCTCCGCTTGGCTTTCGTCTTTTCGCGATCGACATTGGCAGCGCAGCGCGATCTTTCATTGAGAAACATGCGATTGTCTCCTTGAAGGAAATGGGCCCACGATTTAGTAACGGACTTGCAATCTGATACCTGCTTCGCAGAAATCAGGAATCCATATTTATTTTGCTACCAGACCAGGCTTTGAAAAATCCGGGAGATAGCCCTGCTGTTTCAGCGGCGGCACCTTGACTTCAATGCGTCCGTGGCGCTCACGAGCGGCATAAGTCGTCAGCGGCAGGCGAGTCACCGCATTCACGGCCTGCCCGCTTTCGACGTCGAAACGGGCACCGTGCCGCGGACAATGAATCGTACGCGCATCGACGATTCCACCTTCGAGGGGTTGTCGTGCATGCGGACAAAGATTCGCGAATGCATAAACCCCCGTGTCTGTTCGACAAACCAGGACGCTACGGCCACGCACGCATGCCACATGTTGTCCACGGACCGGCAAGTCTGCTGCCGCCATCACATCGACAAAGTCGTCGTCGCACACAGCTCCCCCTCCCGGATTCGACTGCCTTCAAATGCCGAGGTAGCGGTCGAGCGTCTCATGGAAATGACTGATCCGGCTTTCCTGATACTGCCCCGGCGTCACGAACGCATGCTTTTCGCTCGCCGACTTCAGGCCAGTCTGGATGTTCGGCAGATTGCACATGTCCTGCTCGAAGATGTGGCTGATCAGACCAAGCTGCGGCACGCTATCGAACGTATCGTCAAAACCCAGTTCCACGACCGGTGCGGACGGCGGACGCGGCACGTCATTGCCGGGAAGCGGAAGCAGCAGGCGGATGACCATGACCGATTCGTTCGGATTGTCCTTGTACGGCAGGAATTGATACGTCAACGGCAGCCCTTCCCCATACCAGGGACAGAAATTCGGGAACATGAAGTACTGAATCGTGTCGACCAGTTCCGCATCGGACAAAGCGGTGAAGTCGCGCCCCAATGCCGCGCCCATTGCCTGCCGGCGCCACGCTGCGAGTTCGGCTCGCCCCCGGCCGTCCGATGCATCGAATGTCGGCATGACGGCATCGGGGCCCATTGCCATCGCAAAGACCTGCGTGACCGCGTCGAGCGCGATTTGCTCCGACGCGTCGTCGCCGAGATGCGGGCTCGGAATGCCAAGCGGCGTGATCAGCCGGCTGACATGACTCTTTCCGTCATCCCAGATGTCGTACTGCGTCGATGCATCACCGGTAAACGGCAGTGCATCGGCGTGCGTTTCGATCACGTGGTAAGCCTCGAGAAAAGCCTCCAGCGTCACCTTCCAGTTGGCTCGAACCAGCTTTCGCACATGGACGAACGTGAAGCGATCCTCGGGCTTCCAGCTCTCGAAATGTGCGGGCAACACACCCAGCGCTTCCGACAGCGGCGCGGCATTCGGATCCGGGTTGATGAAGACGAAGCCGCCCCATGTCCCGACCTTGGCTTCCGGCAGACGGTACTCGTCGTCCGAGATTTGCGGGAAATCCCATCGACTCGGAATATGCTTCAGGCTGCCATCGAGCTTCCATTCCCAGCCATGGAACGGACAGCGAACGTGCTCGCCGGAACCACGGCCGCCACACAGACGCGTGCCGCGATGCAGACATGCATTATGGAACGCACGGATTTCGTTCGGCGCGCTTCGCACAATCATGAAAGAAAGGTTGCCGACGTCGTAATTGATGCGATCGCCAACTGCCGGGATGTCCTCTTCCCGGCACGCGAACTGCCACGTTTTCTTCCAGATTCGCTCCGTCTCGAGAGACGCGATTTCAGGATCCCAGTAGTGAGCGAACGGGATGGCGCGGGCGCCGGGTTCGGTATTTCCGCTCGCGCGCAGCGCTGCCGGAAGGGGACGGCTGTCTTTCTCGAGCAGATCGCAAACCAACGGACTCACGCTTGACGAGTGGCCGCGCTTGCGGTCGCCGGCATTGTTGTGACTCATCCTGCCATCTCCTTTGCATCATGTGTAGGTATTGGAATGCCTTGATCGTCGCGGCACCCGTGGTGAAGCTTGCGCGCTCCCCTGCGGAAAGCCCATGATATATATCAACGGATACGATATGCAAGCATATCGCTATTGCAAGACACCGGGTGTCACCAGGTAGCGCTCGACCGAGCCGTACGCGTCCTCGATAGAGGTCAGCGCCGCATCAGGGATACACCAGTAGACATATTTAGTATGCTTGCCTATAGTATTCCAAAGAACGATGTGTGTGTGCGGCTTGCCACCCTAGGGAAAAGCCTGATCATTTGCTTACCTACCCAGCCAGGAACCATGAATCTCGACAAGGTACTCGCGAAGCAATTTCCAGAACTCGAACATCCGCTCGCTGCGCGCGACTGCATGTTGTATGCACTCGGAATCGGTGCGGGAAGTCAGCCCGACGACCCGGGACAACTGCAGTTTGCGTACGAGGACGGCCTCAAGGCCTTTCCGTCGATGGTCAACGTCATCTCGCATCCCGGCGGCTGGGTGAAGGAGCCCGCGCTCGAAATCGACTGGGTGAAGCTGCTGCATGGCGAACAAAGCTTTGAAATGCATCAGCCGCTCGAAGTCGGCAAGACTTACATCGGCAGCTTCCGTGTATCGAAGGTGATCGACAAGGGGCCCGGCAAGGGCGCATTGCTCTATCAGGAGAAACAGCTTCGAGAAAAGGAGTCGATGAACCTCGTCAGCACGGTCACGTCGACCTACGTGCTGCGGGGCGATGGCGGATGCGGCGGCACAACCACGGAAGCGCCCTCGCCCCATGCAATCCCGGACCGTCCGGCCGACGCCCGTTGCAGCCTGCCGACCCTTCCGCAGGCAGCGCTTCTCTATCGGCTGTCCGGCGACTACAACCCGATTCACGCGGATCCGGCACTGGCACGCAAGGCGGGTTTCGACCGCCCGATTCTGCACGGCCTGTGCACGCTGGGCGTCGCAACGCGAGCCGTGCTGCAAACCTTTTGCGACAACGATCCACTTCGCCTGCGCTCACTGGGCCTCCGCTTTTCTTCCCCTGTCTATCCGGGCGAGACCATCGTCACCGAGATGTGGCTCGATGGTTCGATCGTCAGTTTCAGCGCGAGGGTCGCCGAGCGCGACGTCGTCGTGCTGAACAACGGTCGCGCCGAAATCGCACAGTGAGACATCAGCAAAATGAGCCCATCGATGCCCTATTCGAACTACACGAACCTCGCAGTCAAGCGCGACGCCGGGATCGCCACCGTTTCCATCAATCGTCCCGACGCACTGAACGCGATCAATGCCGGCCTGCATCACGAGCTGTCGACGATTTTCCACGAACTCGCCGACGACCCGGATGTGTCGGTCATCGTGCTGACCGGAGAAGGTCGCGCATTCTGCGCAGGCGGCGACTTGCAATGGGTCAACAGTCAGCTCGACGAACACCCGCCATTCTTGACGTCGCTGCGTGAAGGTCGAAAGATCGTCATGGGAATTCTCGATTGTCCGAAGCCGATCATCTGTCGCATCAACGGCGATGCGATCGGGCTGGGTGCGACGATTGCACTGCTTTCCGACATCATCATTGCCGTCGACACCGCACGCATTGCCGATCCGCATGTCCGGATCGGTCTGGTCGCCGGAGACGGCGGCGCGCTGATCTGGCCTCAGCTCGTCGGCTATGCGAAGGCAAAGGAATTCCTCCTCACCGGCAACAGTCTCGACGCGACGGAAGCTGCACGTATCGGTCTCATCAACTACGCGGTATCGGCTGCCGATCTTGACGCAACCGTCGGGCGCTTTGCGTCGCAACTGGCCCGCGGCGCGCAGTCCGCGATCCGCTATACGAAGATGTGCACCAACATTCCACTGCGCCAGATGGTGGCTTCCGTTCTCGACAATTCTCTCGCATGCGAAGGGTTGTCGATCATCCAGAACGCGGAACTGAGAGAAGGCGTCTCCGCATTTCTCGAAGGCCGCAAGCCGCGGTACGTCACGCGTTAATCCACTCCCCCCCATCTTCAATGCATTTGCACATGTCAGAACAGATCAAATACGCCGTCTCGGATCGTGTCGCCTGCATTACACTGAATCGTCCGGAGGCCCGGAATGCGCTGAGTCCCGATGTCACTGCCGCGCTGATCACGCTCGTGCGGAAGGCCGACCGTGACCCCAACGTCAAATGCGTGCTGATTCGCGGCGAAGGCGAGCATTTCTCCGGCGGGGGAGACGTGAAGAGCTTCGGCGAGACCTTATCGCTGACACCCGATGAGCGCTACGACATGTTCGAACGACGCCTTCTCGTCGGAAATCGCTTGCCCCAGGTACTGCTCGACTGCAGCAAGCCGATCGTTGCGGCGACCCGTGGCGCAGTCGCCGGGGCGGGCCTCGCGATCTGTCTTGCGGCGGATTTCGTCGTCTGTGCGGACAGCAGCTATTTTCTCGCGCCGCATATCTTCCTCGGCATCACGCTGGATTGCGGACTGAGCAGCCTGCTCGTCGGCGCGATGGGCATCAAGGCAGCCAAACGGCTCGCGCTACTTGGCGACCGCGTCAGCGCCAGCGAGGCGCTCGATCTCGGCATCGTCAGTCAAGTGATTCCGGATGCCGACCTCGATGAAGCGATTCGCAGTCTGACGAGCCGCGTCGCAGCAGGGCCGGCCGTGGCAGCCGCCAATACGAAGCGGCTCCTGAATCGCGCCGCGTACCCAGGCGTGGTCGAGCAGATTGCCGAGGAGTCGAAGGCCATCGCACAGTGCGCGGCGACTGCTGACTTCTGTGAGGGCGTGAGGGCGACGCTGGCGAGAACAAAACCGGCGTTCGATTAAACGTAGCAGCATGTCGGCGCGATTACGCGCCCATGCAATGTCAAGGGGGTTCCGAAGTGGCTCGTTGCGGTCTGGTACGTGTCGAAACATACCAGACCGCACGCTCATTGCAACTCGAGCTCGCCGGCAGATCCGAGCACTTCGCCGAGATGCACGACGTAACGCGCGACGTCCGCGCCATTGAGCACCCGATGATCGTAGCTTAGCGATACCGGAAGCATCAGGCGCCACCCCGTACCGCCGGACTCGCGCACCGGCTTCCACTGCGCCTTCATCACCCCCAGAATGGCAACTTCCGGCGCATTCAGGATCGGCGTGAAGCCTGTTCCGCCGATGTGCCCGAGCGAACTGACGGTCATGCAGCCGCCACTCATGTCGGTCAACGGAAGCCCTTTCTCGCGTGCCGCCAGGGACAGGCTGGAGATCTCCTGTGCCAGTTGCACGACGCTCTTCCGGTCGCAATCCCGTATCACCGCCACGACCAGGCCCTTCGGCGAATCCACGGCGAACCCGACGTGGAAATACTTCTTGAGCACGAGATTCTGACGGCTCGCATCGAGCGATGCGTTGAAGCTCGGAAACGCCCTGAGCCCCGAAGCCACGGCCTTGATGAGAAAGGCAAGCAGCGTCACCTTGACGCCCGATTCGTCGCACAGTTTCTTGCGCAACGCCTCGAGCTCCGTGATGTCGACGTCATCGTGATGCGTGACATGCGGAATCGCCACCCAGTTGCGCGCGAGATATCCCGCGCCCAGTTTCTGAATGCGCGACAGCGGCACAGTCTCGGTGTCCCCGAATGCCGCAAAATCGACATTGGGCCACGCAGGAAGATCCAGTTCGAGTCCGGTACTCATCGTATGTCCCTCGCGATAGCGTTCACGCGATTTCCGCCAATACGTCGCCGACCTTGTAGACCTCGCCCACCGTCGAGAGAATCCGCACCTTGCCCGATGCGGGCGAAGCGATCTCCTGAATGGACTTGTCGCTTTCGAGGCTGTACAGGGGCTGCCCCTCGCTGACGCTCGCCCCGTCATCGACCAGCCATTCGGCGAGCGTACCCTCTTCCATCGAGAAACCGATCTTGGGAAACAGAACTTGTGTGGTCACGTTGACTCCAGCTTATGAGAATATGATCAGCCGAGCGTCGATCGCACGGCAGCTTCAATCTGATCCTGACTCGGCACGAAAGCGGTCTCCAGCGGCTTCGAGAACGGCACCGGACAGAAGTGCGACGCGACGCGACGTACGGGGGCCTTGAGCTCCCCGAACAGTTCCTCCTGGATGCGCGCCGCCACTTCCGCACCGACACCGAAATTCCTGACCGCTTCATGGACGATGACCGCGCGTTTGGTTTTCGCGACGGACTTGAGGATCGTCTCCGCGTCCAGCGGCGAAATGGTGCGCAGGTCCACGACTTCGACACTGATCCCTTCCTTCGCCAGCCTGTCCGCAACGGCCACACTCTCCCCCACCTGACGGCTGTACGCGATCACGGTCACGTCATTGCCCTGACGCACGATGTTCGCCTTACCGAGCGGAATTCGCATGCCGCGTTCCGGTGGGGCGCCAGGCGTCCAGTAGCTGACCATGTTCTCGACAAAAATGCAGGGATCGTCGTCGTCGATACATGAAAGCAGCAGGCCGTATGCATCGGCCGGACTGGACGGCGCGACGACCTTCATGCCGGCCGTATGCGCAAACCAGGCTTCCAGAAAATCAGAATGCTGACCGCCCGTGCTGAACCCGGCCCCTGTCATCGTGCGAATCGTGATCGGCACGTGCGTCTGGCCGCCCGACATGAAGCGAAGCTTCGCCGCATGGTTCACGATCATGTCCATCGCGACGGTCGTGAAATTCATCAGCATGATTTCGGCGACGGGGCGCATGCCGGCAAGAGACGCGCCGATCGCCGCGCCGATGATCGCTTGCTCCGAGATCGGCGTCGAACGTACCCGAGTGTCGCCATGCTTCGTCGACAAGCCCTTCGTCACACCGACCACGCCGCCTTCCTCGCGGTCCGCGACATCCTCGCCGAACAGGATGACGTTCGGATCGTTGGCGAGCGCATCGTCCAGCGCCAGGTTGATGGCCTGAATCGTATTCATGTTGTCTTTTCCACCGCTCATGCTGACATCTCCTGGGCATAGACATCGCGTCGCAGTTCCGCGACATCCGGATACGGACTGGACATCGCAAACTCCAGTGCTTCGTCGATTTCCTGATCGATAGCGGACTCCATCAGCGACAATTCATCATCGGTCGCGTAGCCGTTCTCGATGAGCCACGCCCGATAGTTCGGCACCGGGTCGCGCTCCATCGCCGCTTCCTTTTCTCCGTTGTCCATATAACCGTCGGCGTCGCCGAACACGTGGCCGTGGAAACGGAAAGTCATCGCCTCGATCAGAGTCGGACCGTCTCCCGCTCGCGCACGGTTCACGGCTTCGGATGCCGCACTCCACATGGCCAACGGATCATTTCCGTCGACATGGAGGCCGGGCATCGAATAACCGCTCGCCCTGTCCGCGATGCGAGCGACCGAAGTCCCTGCTGCATATTTCGTGTGCTCCGCGTATCCGTTGTTTTGGCACACGAAGATGACCGGCAGCTTCCAGACCGACGCGAGATTGAGTGCCTCGTGAAACGCACCGATATTGCTTGCTCCGTCGCCGAAATAGGCGACCGTCACACGCTTGTCGCCGCGAATTTGCGCGGCAAGCGCCAGGCCGTTCGCAATCGGCATGCTGCTGCCGACGATGCCGGTGGTCACCATCACGCCGCTTTCCGGATGCGTGACGTGCATCGGCCCGCCTTTTCCCTTGCATGTGCCGGTCGCCTTGCCCGCGAGTTCGGCCCACAAAAGCTTCGCGGGAACCCCTTTGGCAAGCATGTCGTGCACGCCTCGATAGATCGTGCAGATGTAATCCTCGTGGGACAGATGCACCGAAATTGCCGACGGAATCACTTCCTGGCCACGGGGCGAGTAGTAAGGCATCACCAGCTTGCCTGACTTGATCACGGACCGGAATCGCTCATCGTTCTGCTTGATCAGCGTCATCTTCCGGTACATGTCGACCAACGTTTTCCGGTCAGGTACAACTTGCTGTCGACTCATCATTGACCTCTCAATTGATCCAGCTGAATGACTGGAGATGGTTTTACGCAACGGACATTCCTGAGAAAGAAATAGGACAAGGCCGGAATCAGGACGAGAGCGCCCACCATGTTCCAGAGGAACATGAAGGTCAGCATGATTCCCATGTCGGCCTGGAACTTGATCGGAGACCACGCCCACGTGACGACCCCCGCCGCCAACGTAACGCCGACCAGACCGACCACCTTTCCGGTAAAGCCGACGGCCTTCTTGTAGGCCTCCGACAGGCTTTCTCCCTGCCGCTGATGAGCAAGTTGCACACTCAGCAGATAGAGTGCGTAGTCGACGCCAATGCCGACACCTAGTGCAACGACGGGCAAAGTCGCGACCTTCACGCCAATTCCGAGCTGGGCCATGATCGCTTCCGCGAGCAAGGACGTGAGTACCAACGGCAGCACGGCGACCACCACCGCGCGCCAATTGCGGAAAGTCAGCGCGCACAGGAGTACGACCGCACCATAGACATAGAGCAACATCGTCTGATTTGCCTGCTTGACGACGATGTTCGTTGCCGCGTCAACACCTGAGTTGCCCGCCGCAAGCAGGAACTTGCGATCACTCGTATCGTGTGCGGCGGCAAAGGCGCTCACGGCCTGCGTTACCCTGTCGAGCGTAGCGGCCTTGTGATCCGACAGATAAGCAATCACCGGCAGCACGGAGCAATCGCCATTCAGGTACTCGGAGTTCCACGACACCGCGTTGTTGATCTGAGGGTCGATCAATCCCTGGCTCTCGCTGATCGTCATCCATTTCGGATTACCGTCGAACGAACCCATCGTGTACGACCGGACCGTATCCCCGAGCGACGAGGTTTGCTGCACGCCGGGCAGCTGGGCGAGCGTCCACGCGAGGCGATCGGCCTCCACCAGGTTTTCGTATGTGCCGCATTTACCATTGGGCGTCTTGACGATGACAGCGAACTCGTCGCTCGAGATACCGTAGTGTCCGGTGACGAATGCGTTGTCGACGTTGTATTGCGATTTCGGCCGGAGTTCCGGTGCGCCCGCGTCGAGATCGCCCACCTGCAATTTTTGCCCGCCGATGTATCCGACGACTGCGAGGACGATTGCGACAAGCACGGCCGAAACTGCCCAGCCTCGCTCGGTAAAGCGATCGAGAAGACTCCAGATATGGCCGAATCCGCCACCGCTCGATTCCTGCTGATTCTCCCTGAGCGCACGTTTGGCCGCCCTGTTGCTGACGCCAACGTACGACAGCAGCACCGGCAACAAAATCAGGTTCGTGAAAATCAGCACGCCCACGCCGAGGCTGGCCGTCAACGCCAGTCCTCGAATGACCGGAATATCGATTACCGTCAGCACTGCGAAGCCGACCGCGTCTGCGAGCAACGCGGTCATGCCGGCGAAGAACAGACGACGGTACGTATAGCGAGCGGCCACCCACTTGTGCGTTCCGCGGCCGATGTCGAGCATGATCCCGTTCATTTTCTGTGCGCCATGCGAAACGCCAATGGCGAATACCAGGAACGGCACAAGAATGGAGAATGGATCCAGCCCTCGCCCAAGGAGTACGACAATGCCGAGCTGCCAAATGACTGCGATCAGCGAACATGCGACGACAAGGATCGTGCTCCGCATGCAATGCGTAAAGAGAAAGATCACGCAGGTGACGACAGCCGCCGCGGCCACGAAAAAGTACATGACCTTGCCGAGTCCGTCGATCAGATCGCCGACCAGCTTTGCGAAGCCGACAACATGAATGCGGACCTGCGGCTTGCCATCCGGCCCTGGTACGCTGTATTTCGCGCGGATCTTGTCCAGACTGACCGACAGCGCATGGTAGTCGATCGGCTTGCCTTCCGAATCTTTGGCCAGCAGCGGTACGACGATCATGCTCGAACGATAATCGTTCGCGACCAGGCTTCCCACCACACCCGCACGGGCAATATTGATTCTGAGTTGTTCAATGGATTGCTGCGAGCCATTAAATGTATTCGGCAAGACCGGCCCGCCTACGAACCCGTCCTCCGTCACCTCGGTCCATCGTACGACCGGCGTGAAAATCGACTTCATCCACGCACGGTTCACGCCCGGCAGCAAAAAGACTTCATCGTTGACTTTTGCCAGCGTATCGAGATACGCCGGATCGAAGATATCGCCGCGCGGATTCTCGACGGCAACACGAATGGTGTCACCCAATCCGCGCAATTCGCCGCGATTTTCAAGAAAATTCCTGATGTACGGGTGAGCGCGAGGAAGCATGCTCTCGTAACTTGCGCTGACAGTCAGTCCTCGCAATTGAAATGCAAAAAATGCAGTCGCCACGATGCAGCCGATCACGACCCATATTCTGTTATTAAATATGAGTCGCTCAAGAATATTTCCGGATTTCCCGTCAAAATCTTTTGGATCTTTGACGACTGCCATCGAGTCGGTACTGTGCTTTGTCGCCATGATATTCAAGCCTATCTTGCGAAATTCGATTATTGAGCGGGTTTGCCGCCGGCGACGCCGAGCACCGACAACGATTCCACCCGTACCCCAACGGGCCCCACCAGCACGAGCTCTCCCTGGAGTCCTGCGCCAACGCCGAAGTACGGCATCGGGTGACTGAACTTCACCGCTTCAAAGGATTTGCCGCCGTCGCGGCTGTAGAGCGCAAAACCGGCCTGGTTGACGAGAAGCAGCCTGGATCCGCTGGCGTCCAATGCGACGCCCCCGGTTATCCCGGCCTCGCCTGGTGCGGAAACCCTGTCCCAGCTTGTTCCGCCATCGCTGCTGCGAAAGATCGTGCCGCGCATGCCAAACACGAAAATATTCGAGCCTGCGAGAACAGAACCGAACAGGGTTCCCTTGTACGGCGTCTGCATGGGCACGAGCCGTTCTTTCGCCGGATCGATCAGCCATACCATTCCCTGCTCGCCCGTCAGCAACGTGCGTGTGCCATCGCTTCGAATCGAATAGAAATGGAATTCGCGCGGATTTTCAGTACGCTCCATCCACGGTGTCCAGGTCTTTCCACCGTCTTCGGTTCGGAAGATCCGATTGAACGTCCCCACAACAAACCCGGTCGTGTCGCTGTCGAAATGGACATCGAGCAACGCCTGGGTGCTGCCATCCGTGCCAAGCGCCTTTGCCTGCTCGTACGCATGCCTGACCTCAGGAGACGGATCGCGGTCGGCCATCTTCTGGTAGTAGTCGAGCGTCAGCGCGGAGAAGCGCGCGCCGTCCATCTGTTTGACCCAGGTGGCGCCAGCGTCCGACGTATGCACGACGACGCCACCGTGCCCGACCGCCCAGCCCTGCTTGTCACTGGAAAAGGACAACGCGACAAGATCGGTGCTGACAGGCACGCTGGCCTGCTTCCACGACTTCCCGTCGTCATCCGAATAAACGATGTCTCCGCGCAACCCGACCGCCACGATTCGCGTACCCGCATGTGCCGCAGCGAGGAGCGGCGAACGCGCGGCCAATGCGCTCTTCATCGCCGGTGTCGACACCGGGTTTTCGAAGGCTAACGCTCCATGTGCAATAAACGACAACGACGCAAAAAAAATCGCACATGACCGAATGACAAATCGGGATTTCCCGCTTCGGACTGCATAGGAACGACCATTGGAGACGGACACTGACCACCTCTTTACTTTAATGCGCTACGACAATTGGACTTTGCCCGTCGTATGCGATGTCACTGATCACGGAGTGACGGTGAAACGTTTCGCAAGCGAATCGATCGTTCGACGGATACCCTGCCCCCAACGTCAAGTCGGAGGCAGGCATTCGCCAGACTTACTTGATGCCCTCTCCGGCAAGGGCCTCCGGACTGAAATAGACGTCGGGCTTCGATTTGCCCGGCCAGAATCCGGCTCCAGGCGCCGCTGCCGTACCCTGCATGACGTAGTCCCCGGTCACGAGGTCGATATTGACCACCGAGCCATCGTTCCCGCCGTCCTTTTCCCAGTACGTATAGAACGTGTTATATGCTCCGCGATAAAGCTTTCCTGATGCGTCATAGGCCTCCTGCACGCCGGCGCCATAGCTATCCTCATCGAAATAGAACGTTCGACGATGGTAGATGTGTCTGAACTTCGGCTTGACCGTCGAATCGACGACCCATACCCGATGCAGTTCCCAACGGATGCAGTCCGGGTTCGGGAAGTGTTTCGTCGACGTCAGCTTTTCTTCCGGGCAGGTCTTGTAATCCGTCGCGCCAAACGTGTTATAGGCCACGAACTTTTCCGCCTTTCCGACCAGCTTGAAGTCGAAGCGATCCATCGCTCCCAGGAACAACTTGGCATCATCGACGGTTCCGACGCCGCCGTTGGTCGGCTGCGGCGTGTCGTAAGCCAGATCCGGTGCAAGCTTGACGCGACGTTGACCTGGCAGGTACTGGTATGCTCGCCGCCCAATCCCCACTTGATCAATTGCGTCGATCAGCATCAGCTTCTGACCATTCGAACGCGCGGGCGCATAGTCATCCAGGCGAACACGCCAATAAATATCCTTGCTCTCGATCGGCGTCGTCCGTTTGGGATCATAGATCGGGAACGCTTCGACCCCGCGCGATGCGCTGGACAAGAAAGCACTGCCGGACGGCGGTACATGCCATGTGCGGATGTTCTGCTCGATGGACGGAGTGCCATAGAAGAGCAAGTGGTTCCACATAACTTCCTTACCCGTCTTCGGAAGCGGGAACGGTACGCCAGCGTAGCAGCCGTCCAGCCGCAACTCGTCGTCAACCGTCTTGCACGACGTCGCATTCTTCAATGTGTTGTCGAGTACGTACTTCGGATATACCATCGTCCGGTGCGTCGGATAGACATCCATCCGGTAATCCGGGTATTTCTTGAACATCTCCTTCTGAATTTCAGTCAGCTTGTCAGCATAGTTTTTCCAGTTCTGCGCATTAATCGAGAACAACGGCTTTTCATTGAATGGATCGGGGCGCCGGCCCGGTTGATTCGGATCCCAATCTTTCGCAGGCTTGATGCCGTTACCATCGTATGCCGGAATCGTTCCATCCTTGCTCGCGCCCTTCTCCGCGCCGAACAGCGTCAGCGCCGAGCTGCCCAACTGCTTCGCATCCTCCGCATTGACTGCAGCGAAAGCGGACCCGGCAACCGCAACCATCAAAAGCGCGGGCAAAACCCTGATCTTGCTGATCATCTTCCAGTCTCCTAACCGTACTTAAAACGCCGTTTCGAATGTCAACGACACCCAGTTTCTATCCCAATACTTACCCAGCGTCGCATTGCTATACGATGCGACTCCCGCACTGTCGTTACTGTGGAGGGCAAGATTTCCGATATATTTCAAAGAAATCTTGTATTTCTTCTGCACATCGAATGTCAGTCCGGCGCTGTAGCTGCCCTGCCCCTCGTTATTCCCGAACATCACGGGCGAGTTCCCCTTTAAACCGACACTCACAAACAACGGCATGCTCACATTGACACCGGACCACACTTCGTACCAGATAGGTTCGAATTGGGCCGCAATACCCACCGCATTGCGGGTTGGGCAACCGTGATGTGTCGCAACGCCATCGGCCCCACAGTTTTGCGACAATCCGTAATAGAGGTTGAACGGGTCATGCGTTATCGACTTCAGCCCTGCATAGTTGACTTCCGCGGTGAACGTTGCCGAGTCGAACAGCGGTGTCTTGCCAACGTAGCTGATCATGTTCGCCACAGCCGTAACCACGTCGCCTCGGGGAATCCAGTCTGCACTACTGATGTTTTGGGCGATGACGTTGGAAAATGGTGCCACGCTCAATTCGGCATTTGTTCGATAGGTCAGATCCATCCCGAACGAAATCCCTGAAATCTGCTTCGAAAGACTAAACGCGTACATCCTTTCGCGCGGCGCCCGATAATCGAGACCCACATTCAGCGCGCCACCGGACATTCCCCCAATGACCATCTGCGGGAAAGTCGTTGTGTACTGGCGGAAATAAAATCCGGCCGTGCCGTCGAGCCACGAGGGGCGCCATTTCACGGCTAGCCCGAAGTCGCCGGTTTGGTGGTGCGGCTTCTGTGCGCCGATGAAGTTCGCCGGGACACCCAGAAACGGAACGACAGTTCCCCCGCCAAGCGAAAAGAAATCCGCCGGCCCGAAATACGTTCCACCATCGGGCAACCGGGACGGGGACCAATCGAAGAAGTACTGCCCGGCGACCGTAACTTCGGGCGTGACGGCTGCCGAGAAGGAAAACTGCGGGCGCGGCAGGAACAGTTCCTGGGCCTGGGCGCTCGGATCCGTCAACGCTTTCCGAAGATCGACCGGCCCCTGGTTGTAGGCCACGCCGCAGACGAAGCAGAAAATCGACTCGCCCCAATAGATTTCGTGCTGCCCGAGCTTCACATTGACCGGGACATCCCCGATATTGAATTTCGTGAACGCGAACGCATCGAGCAGCTGCCCGGAAGGTCCCCTGTTCCAGCGCGTGATGTAGTCGGTGTACTTGCCCGTGGGGAACGCGTTGAGCCCCTGCGACAGAAAAAGCGAATCGCCCTTCGGCGAGCCCGTGTACGCAGCGTCATACCAACCCGAGCCGCTCAGGCGGATACCCGTATCGTTCTTGTAGACGACGTTCAACTCGGATACGAGGTCCAGACGATTCTGAACAAGGTCGCCGGCCTTTCTAAACTTCCCGTCGGACTGATGCGCCGACACGTCCCCGGCCCCTTTCCCGTTACCGCAGATATCCGGATCGCAATCCTCCGCGCGGATGCCCAATGAGTAACGTATCGTGTTGGTCCATTCCACAGACAGATCCGGAATTCCGGTCTCGAACTGGTATGCATTGCTGACGCCCGGCAACGCGCAGATCGAACCCACGCCGAGCACCTGCATCGCACGCCATGTCTTGCGGAATCTCCCCCTCTTCGCCTTCGCCATCAACGTCTCCTTGAGTCCGGCCGTCGCTCCGCGTCGCTGTGACAGCAAACGCTCCAGCCTTTGTTTTAAGTTAACTGCCCAACACACACCTCCATTGATACGTATGCTGGCATACGGTAATCATGCAGTCAATAGGGTTTGCCTTAGGGATACCGGCTTGCCGACGTATGCGGTCGCCGGATCTCGCGTTGCGTCCGGCCCCCGTCGAAGACACCAGCCGGAGCGATTGCGATGACCATCGTCCGGCGAACTCCGGGGTGACACCGATACTGGCACCTGCATTCGTATTGCAGAATACGTTACGCAACCATCTTATATGCAAGTTGGATTCCGGTCGATCGGGCCGCCAGGTTTCGCGTCGTTCCCGGTGAGTCGCCGGGTCGAATATTTCAGAGATCAAAAAAGGAAAGTCATGACCCACCTGATTGCCGAAATTCAAGCCGCTTATGAACGAGACCAACGCGGGCAGCGCGAAGCGGTAACCGCCGACCACCTGCCCCAGTCCTTCGAGTCGATCTCCGCTCGATGGCTCACCGACGTTCTTTGTCGCAATGTGCCCGGCGCTCAGGTCGTCGGACACACACTGGGCCCCGTCGATACGGGATCATCCAATCGGCGCCGAATCGAAATCCGCTACAACGAAGCCGGAGACGATGCACAACTTCCGCGTATGCTCTTTTGCAAGGCGAGTCATGAGCTCGCCAACCGCATCGTCCTCGGCGTATCGGGCGCTGCTTTCACGGAAGCGCACTTCTATAACCGGATACGCCCCGAGCTCGACATCGAGGCACCCCAGAGCTTCTATGCGCGTTACGATCCCGAATCGTTCAATTCGATGGTCATGCTGGACGACCTGAGCAACACGGCGTCGGAGTTCTGCAATCACAAGACGGTCGTCACGCACGAACGCGCCCGAAGCCAGATGCGGCTGCTTGCCAGGCTGCACGGCACCACGTATTCCCATCCGATCATCCGGGCTGAGCTGGAAAAACTATCGACCTGGCCCGAGTTCTTCCGCAACACCGAAGCCTTCGGCTTACGCGCCGGCTCGACCCAAGGCTTTCTGGCAGCGGAGGAGGTCGTTCCATCCCGTCTGTTTGCCCGCGGTGACGATGTCTGGCCCGCGACCCTCCGAAGCATGGAACTGCATGCGAACGGGTCCCCGTGCCTGTCGCATGGCGACGTGCACCTTAAAAACTGGTATGTCGCGGGCAATGGCGAAATGGGGCTGAGCGACTGGCAATGCGCGACAAGGGGCCACTGGTCGCGTGATCTCGCCTATACGATCTCGTGCGCGCTGACGGTCGAGCATCGCCGCACGTGGGAGCGCGACCTGATCCAGTACTACATCGAGGAATTCCGCGCCGCCGGCGGCCCCGCCGTATCGTTCGATGAAGCGTGGAATGCTTACAGGCAGCAACTCGTCACTGCGCTGACGTGGTGGACCGTCACACTGACGCCGCCATCCGACCTGCCGGACATGCAGCCCAAGGACCTCACGCTCGAATTCATCCGCCGTATCTCCACGGCAATGGACGATGTCGACTCGCTCGACGCGTGATCTCCGGGCCCCCGACCAGGATCGCTCCGCCAA
Source organism: Burkholderia sp. Ac-20353 (assembly GCF_017104785.1). Lineage (NCBI taxonomy): Bacteria > Pseudomonadati > Pseudomonadota > Betaproteobacteria > Burkholderiales > Burkholderiaceae > Burkholderia > Burkholderia sp. Ac-20353. The sequence continues at coordinate 28,694 of NZ_JAAGPL010000050.1, forward strand.
TGCGGCAAATTGCGGCCCGCGTGGATATCGAAAGCGATGACGCGAGGCCGCTCACCATGCGACGAGTGGAGGGGCCGGCGATCGAACGATCGCACGATCGCAGAACATGGAATGTCGCGCGCCCGAAGAAGCGCGATGGCCTTGACACGATCTCGGCGATATCCGCATACTTTGTATGCCAGCATACAATATGGATAAAAACTCCACCTGACCCGGCCACCGCGCATCGGCACCGAACCGATGCATGCGGTGACGTTTCAGAGCCCGATTCCCAGTTTCGTCGCGCCTGCAGACCGATATGACCAAAGAAGCCCATCCGACCCAGAATCTGGAGCATATGCTCTGGGTAGCCGACTATCCGTTACATGGAGCTCGCAAGTTTCCGAACCGTCCGGCCATCATCGGCGACAACGATACGGTCACGTATGCCGAACTCGAGCGCAAGAGCGAGACGTTTGTCGATTTCCTGCATGAGCGCCAGATAGCGCCGGGAAGCCGCATCGCCTATCTGGGCAAGAACAGCGAATTGTTTTTCCCTGTCTTCTTCGGCTGTCTGCGCAGCGGCGTGATTCTGGTCCCGATCAACTGGCGCTGTGCGCCCGGAGAAATCGCATTCATTCTTCGGGACTCCGGCAGCCAGTTATTGATCTACGACGCCGAGTTCGCGGAAAAAGTCGCGCAGGCGCTGCCGGAGATTCCCAACCCGCCCCGGCTCCTGATCACGACGTCGGAAGATGGCGATTCGTTGCGCCAGATACTGCTGAGTCATCCAACCTCGAGAGACGCGTCGCGCGAGGGAACCACGGACGCGTGCGCACTGCTGATGTATACGAGCGGCACCACCGGCAGCCCGAAGGGCGTCATGCTCTCGCACAAGGCGCTTTCCATCGCGCGCCACGTCGAAGTGGACTCGCCTGATTGGGCAGACTGGAACGATGACGACATCATCCTTTCCGCGATGCCGAATTTTCACGTGGGCGGATTGTCGTGGATGTTGATCGGATTAATGCGCTCCGTCACTTGCGTGCTGACCGCAGACGCATCTCCGGCCACCCTGTTGCGACTGATGCGCCGGCACGCCGTTACGCGGACCTTCATGGTCCCCACCGTCGTGCGCATGGTCCTCGAGCAAGTCACTACGGATGCGTCCCCTCCGCCGCCGATCAGAACCATTTACTACGGCGCGTCTACGATGGACGTCGCGCTGCTTTCGCAATGCATCGACACGCTCGGTTGCGGCTTCGCGCAATACTTCGGGATGACGGAAAATTGCGGGACGGTCACCTTCCTGCCGCCGCGCGACCACGACGTTCACCGGCCGGAAAAACTTCGGTCCGTCGGCAAAGCGCTACCCGGAATGACCATCGAGATTCGCGATACGACCGGCAGCCCGCTGCCGCCCCACACTCCGGGTGAAATCTGGATTCAGTCGCCCACGCTGACAAGCGGGTACTGGAACAGGCCCGAGGCCACTGAAGCCGTGCTTGTCGACGACTGGTACCGAACTGGTGACGGCGGCTACGTCGACGAAGAAGGCTATTTGTATCTGACCGACCGGATCAAGGATATGATCATTTCCGGTGGCGAAAATGTCTACCCGGCGGAAGTCGAACAGGCGCTGCGCCTGCATCCGGCAGTCAGCGATGTTGCGGTCGTCGGCATTCCCGATCCGACCTGGGGAGAAGTCGTGGCCGCCGTGGTCGAATGGCATGTGGGCGAGTCTGCCAGTCTTGCTGAATTGCGGACCTTCGCGAGCAAGTACATCGCGTCTTACAAGCTCCCCAAGATCCTCGAAAGCGTGTCGAACCTGCCGCGCACGGCCACCGGAAAAATTCAGCGCGTAAAAGTACGCGCGTGCGTCACGGATGGCTTTGCCGACAACAGCAACGACAAATGAGTGTGTCGGTGCGACACCGCAGGCGCGCGTGGAACGGGATCGACCTGTAATGTATAGTAGACTACGATATCTGTTACCTCGGTAACCGGTCCATGATGTGTCGGTGTTTGGCGTGCGCGCCGGACACCGACGACACCGCAAGACCGGAAGAACATATGAAGAGCACTGTGGCCCGGAAGAAAACCGCCTCATCCAGTTTGTCCGTCGTGGGCACCCCGAGTACAAAGGCGTCGGCAAAAACTCACGACGAGGAAAACTGGGACCAGCGTCTCGGCTTTCTGATGCACGATGTATCGCGCTTGCGACGCATCGTTTTCGACGAGTTCATGCGACCGCTCGGCGTGACCCGATCGCAATGGTGGGTGCTTGCGTATCTTTCACGTCACGACGGCATGATCCAGAGCGATCTGGCGAACGTGCTCGAACTCGGCAAGGCCGCGCTCGGCGGGCTGATCGACCGACTCGAAGCGTCGGGCTCCATCGAGCGGCGCCCGGACGACACGGACAGGCGCGTCAAGCGTGTCTATCTGACTCCCGCGGGCGCCCATATCGTGAAGCAAATGCGTCTCAAGAATCATGAGATGAATGAACGCATACTTGCCGGTCTCGAGTACGAGCAAAGACAGAACCTCGCCGACATGCTGATGCACGTCAAAAGGAATCTGGCGTCGCTCAAGCGCGATAGCGAGGCTGGCGGCCTCGAGGATCACGACGGCGCGGACGATTGATTTTCGCGATATAGACTGCAGGTACCCGGTCGGCTCACACACACCCATGAGCCACGGTACCGGCGCGAAAACCTGTGCTCTTCCCGGTGTGATTCCACCGGCCCCCTCCTCCAAGCCACATCCACTGATCGCCAGCGGCTTGCCAACAGCGCTGGCGCTTCCGACCTGACCACCCGTACGTGATCGGTTTCCGCGATCACGTATCCCCGGTCACCCACGCCAATCAAGCGATTCGACAGCGCCTCCGCCTACGCGGGGATGTCGCACGCCCCATGTCACCCCTGCCGCGCGCCTTGACGAATTTTATCAACGTCATGTATCGTATCCATGCATACCTTATCTTGTCATACTTCATCAAGGCAACGTCAATGACATCCACCTCGACGTATGGAATTACCGGATTCGGCGGCTACATTCCGAGACTCCGGATGGAGCGTGCGGCCATTGCCGCAGCACATAACTGGATGGCACCGTCACTGCGGTCACTGGGCAAAGGTCAGCGGGCATTCTGCAGCTGGGACGAAGACAGCGTAACGATGGCGGTAGAAGCGGCACGCGACGTATTGGCGGGACGCCCCCCTCAGAAGCTTTCGGCGCTCTACCTGAGTTCGAGCACGATGCCCTTCGCCGATCTGCAGAACAGTGCAATCGTGGCCGGCGCATTGAACCTTGCGCCCGATCTGCGTACGCTCGATGCCGGCAGCTCGCAGCGGTCAGGCACCTCGGCCTTGCTGAGCGCACTTCGCGCGGCCGACGGTGATGCGTTGCTGATTGCCAGTGAACGTCCGAAGGGCAAGCCGGCCAGCACGCAGGAAATCAACTACGGCGCCGGCGCAGCGGCCTTCACCCTCGGCAGCGAAGATGTCATCGCCACGCTGCTGGGTTCAGCGACCAGGACAACCTTGTTTGTCGATCATTTCCGCGCAAACGGCGCGGAATACGATTACGTCTGGGAAGAACGCTGGATTCGGGACGAAGGCTACATGAAGCTGGTTCCGGAGACGGCCAGGGCCGCGTTGGCACAAGCAAAGGTCACGCCGGGCGACGTCAGGCACCTCGTGATGCCATCGCCGTACAAGGGCATTGCCGGTGCGGTAGCGAAGAAACTCGGGATTCCGGCCGAAGCCGAGGCAACCGGTCTCGACGAGAGTTGCGGGTTTACCGGCGCCGCTCACGGCCTGCTTATGCTCGCTCACGTGCTTGAAAAGGCCGCCCCCGGCGACATCGTGTTGCTGATCGGATTCGGTCAGGGGTGCGATGCAATCGTGCTGCGCGTCGACGATGCCATTCGCGCATTCCGTCCACGCCGCGGGGTAGGCGGTGCGCTCGCCGATGCCCAGCACCATGATGCCTATCTGCGGATGCTCTCCTACGAAGGCGGTATCGCTCCGGAATGGGGCATGCGCGCCGAAAAAAACGTCAAGACCGCGCTGACCGAACAATACCGCTCGAGCGATCAGCTCTCGCATTTCGTCGCCGGTAAGTGCCGTAGTTGCAACACGGTCCAGTTCCCGCAATTGCCCTACTGCGTCACCCCTGGTTGTAACGCGCCGCAACGCAACCTCGATCCGGTTTCGCTCGTCGACGAACCGGCCCGCGTACTCACTCACACCGCCGACTGGCTGTCCTACCATCCCGCGCCGCCTCTCTATGTCGGCTTCGTGCAGTTCGAGAACGGAGCCCGACTCCTGATGGAAGTGGTCGATGTCGGCAAGCAAGGCCTCGATGTCGGCACACCGCTCCGCATGGTGTTCCGCGTGAAGGAAATGGACAAGACCCGAGGCTATCCGCGCTATTTCTGGAAAGCAACGCCGGTGCAGGCATAACAGAGGACAGATCATGGCAACAGGCATCAAGGACAAGGTTGCAATCATCGGCATGGGCTGCTCACGTTTTGGTGAGCGCTGGGATGCGGGCACGTCGGCGCTGCTGGCCGAAGCATTCGACGAAGCGCTGACCGACGCTGGCATCGAACGAAAGCAGATCGACGCCGCCTGGTTCGGCTCGTGCATGGACGCGGTGAATATCGGCAACTCGGCGATTCCCGCATCGATGGCGCTACGTCTTGACGGGATCCCGTTCAGCCGCGTCGAGAACATGTGCGCAACCGGCACGGAAGCGCTGCGTGGCGCCGTCTATGCGGTGGCGTCCGGCGCCGCCGACATCGCGCTTGCGGTCGGCGCAGAGAAGCTCAAGGACACGGGCTACGGCGGCCTGCCGCCGCCTTTCAAGGGTACGTTCAACGACATGTGGATGCCGCTCGGCTCCGCGCCGGCAGGCTTCGCGCAACTCGCGGCCGGTTATCGAACGCGCCACGGCATTTCGAAGGAAGATCTCAAGCGCGCGATCGCGCATGTCTCCTGGAAGAGCCATGAGAACGGCGTACTGAGCCCGAAAGCGCACATCCGCAAAAAAGTCACGATCGATCAAATCCTGAACGCGCCGATGATCGCCGATCCTCTCGGGCTGTTCGACTGCTGCGGCGTCAGCGACGGCGCAGCCGCCGCGATCGTCACCACGCCCGAGATCGCCCGCTCCCTCGGTCGCAAGGATATGGTGACCGTCAAGGCCATTCAGCTCGCGATCGGTTCGGGCGTCGAGACGGCAACGTCGCAGTGGGACGGCAGCTACGTGCGTACGACGCGTGAAGCCGCGAAACGCGCGTACGCCGAAGCCGGCATTACCGATCCGCGCACGCAGCTCGGATTGATGGAAGTGCACGACTGCTTTTCGATTACCGAACTCGTCACGATGGAGGATCTCTTCGTGTCCGGCGACGGGCGCGCGGTGCACGACGTCCTGGACGGCTTCTTCGATCGAGCCGGCGGCGGCGTGCCGTGTCAGGTCGATGGCGGCCTCAAGTGCTTCGGCCACCCGATTGGCGCATCGGGCCTTCGAATGGCATACGAGGTGTACAACCAGTTGCAGGGTCGCGCAGGCGAACGCCAATTGTCCAGCCCGAGCGTCGGCCTCACCCACAACCTCGGCGGCGTTCCTTACCTGGGCATCGCGGCGATCTCCATTCTGGGATTGCGTGGCTGACACCCATCCCGGCCTGCCGAAAGATGCCCGCAGGCCGCCACTCACCATCGATTCGCCGACATGCTGCCTCAAACCAATCGTCAGGTCTTGCTCAAGTCACGCCCCATCGGCATTCCGAAGGCAGAACATTTTGAAGTCGTCACGTCGGCCATCCCGGATTTGCAACCGGGCGATCTTCTGGTCCGCAACGACTATCTCTCCGTCGAGCCAGCGATGCGGGGGTGGGTCAACGCCGCCGCCAACTACGCCGATCCCGTTCCCGTCGGTGCGGTGATGCGCGCTTTCTCGGCCGGAGAGATCATTGCATCACGGCATCCGGACTATCGGGAAGGCGATCTCGTCATGGGGATGCTCGGTTGGCAGGAGTACGCAGTATCGGATGGTCGCGGCATCCGACGGAAGGTCAGGGAGACCGATCTTCCGCTATCGCTTTCGCTGGGCATTCTGGGCATCAACGGCGTGACGGCCTACTTTGCGTTGACCGAGGTAGGCCGACCGCGGGCCGGCGACGTGGTTGCCGTTTCGACAGCCGCCGGCGCCGTCGGATCCGCGGTGGGACAAATCGCGAAACACCTCGGTTGCCGCACGATCGGCATCGCAGGCGGCGAAGCAAAAGCCCGGATGTGCATCGAGGATTTCGGCTATGACGCTGCCGTCGACTACAAATCCCCGCAGTTCGAGCAGGCCCTGATCGATGCGAGTCCTGGTGGAATCGATGTGTACTACGACAACACGTCAGGGCCGATCACCGATGCCGTGCTGCGCCGGATCAACAAGGGCGCACGTGTCGTCGTTTGCGGCACGGCCTCGATTCCGAGCTGGGATCCGTGGCCAAGCGGCCCGCGAGTCGAACGTCACCTGCTCAACAAGGCGGCAATCATGCAGGGCTTTCTTGTCTGGGACTACGAACATCGATACGAGGAAGCCGTTGCGCAACTCGCGAGCTGGGTGCGGGAAAAGCGCTTGCATTTCCGCGAAGACATCGTCGACGGAATCGAGAACGCGCCAGGTTCCATCGACAGTCTCTATCGCGGCGAAAACAGCGGAAAACGATTGATCCGCTTGCACCATTCTTGACATAAGCCAATGAAGTAGCCACTCAATATCGGAGAAGACTCATGAAAATCTGTGAAGGTCGTGTTGCCATCGTGACAGGCGCCGGTCGGGGCCTGGGCCGCGCTCACGCGTTGATGCTCGCCAAACACGGCGCCAAGGTCGTCGTGAATGATCTGGGTTCCGCGGCGAATGGTGTCGGCAGCGACGATACCCCGGCGCAGGAGGTCGTCAACCTGATCAAGTCGATCGGCGGCGAAGCCATCGTCGATCACTCGGACGTCGCGGACTGGAGCGCTGCGTCGCAAATGGTCCGGAACACGATCGAAGCGTTCGGCAGGCTCGATATTCTTGTCAACAACGCCGGCATTCTGCGTGACAGCATGCTCATCAATACGACGGAAGAGGATTGGGATGCGGTCATCCGCGTCAATCTGAAGGGAACGTTCGCACCGATTCACCACGCCGCCAATTACTGGCGCGAACAATCGAAGGCCGGCAAACCGGTGGACGCACGCGTCATCAATACCACCTCGCATTCCGCCCTCTACGCGAACGTCGGTCAAACGAACTACGCAGCCGCCAAGGCCGGTGTGGCAACCATGACGATCGTCGCGGCGCGCGAGCTTGCACGCTATGGCGTTACCGTCAATGGCCTCGCGCCCCGCGCGGAAACGCGCATGACACAAGGTCTCAAGCAATGGACGCCTGAGCAGCTCGAGCGGCGCGACCCCGAGTGGATTTCCGCTTTCGTCACGTGGCTTGCCAGCCCCGCTTCGCGTGCGATCAGCGGCAGGATCTTCGAAGCATGGGGTTACGGCTATTCGGTCGCGGAAAGCTGGCAGCATGGCCCGATCACGCCTGCGACGAAGAACCCGGAAGAGCTCGATAACGCCATTGCCGATATCATCAAGTATTCCCGAAAGAATGCGGGCATCGACCGCGACACGTGGCTCGAGCCGTGAGCTTCGGAGACTTGAAAATGAACGCGCATAAGGCGGTAGATTTGCGCTGACCTGATGCGGGCTTGCAGTCGGCGCCGCTTATGCGGTTCGAGCGACGATTCGACCAAGCCCCACGAAAGTCCGGGCGGGAGACGCCCGCATCATCCCGCCCTCATCGGAGGAAGCGTGCCGTTTCCTTCTTCGACATCGAAGCGCTCATTCGAGATGTCGCATCCTCCACGAAAAGCCTCCTGCATACCAATTACACAATCGCGACGGCAGGCAACCAGATCGATCCGGCATCCCATATCGCCGCCTTCATACCTGAAGCGCGTGAGCGCATCCGCCTATCGATAACGGTTTGTACCGACAGCGCTTGAACGTCAGCTACTGTCGCGCGGGGGCGTTTGCATACGAACAGCCCACGTCGCGGCGCGCACTTGCGAAAGCACATCGATCGACTGTCTCGCCGACTTGCCAAGCGCCCGTCAACGATATAGTATGCATGCAGACGATATGTATACCTTATAAATATCGTCTGCTGATTCCGCTTCGAGACGATACAAAGGAACTTCGTAAATGGCAGGACTCTATTTCGAGCAATTCGAGATCGGTCAACTGTTCCGGCACGACATCCGCCGAACCGTAACCGAGACCGACAATGTGCTCTTCAGCGCAATGACGCACAATCCGGCGGCCATTCACATCGACAAGCAATACGCGAGCGGTACGGAGTTCGGCCGGACACTCATGAACAGCGCGTTCACACTGGGGTTGATGGTCGGCATTTCCGTCGCCGACACGACGCTCGGGACGACCGTCGGAAATCTCGGATGGGACGAGGTTCGCTTTCCCAAGCCGGTATTCGAAGGCGACACGATCCGGGTAGAGACCGTGGTACTGGAGAAACGTCAGAGCAAGTCGCGTCCGGATAACGGAATCGTCGTCTTTCAGCATACGGCGATCAATCAGCGTGACGAGACTGTCGCAACCTGCAAGCGCTCGGCATTGATGTATTGCCTGGGTGCCGCAAGCGCGTAGCCAAGCGAGACCGGGACTCCACCCGCCCCTCTGACCTACAGGCTCCCTGTCATGCGTACCTCACTCGATTCAGAATCGAAAAACCTCATCGAGCAGACTCTGCGCCGATTCCTGATGGACTACTGCGATCCGTCGGCACGCCGTGCGCGGCTCGCAGACGATGTCGTCGATTATCGGCTTCACTGGTCGACACTGGCGGATCTCGGTGTTCTCGCACTTCCGTTCGACGAAGCGTCGGGAGGACTCGGTGGGTCGTCGGCGGATGTCGCCGACGCAATTCGAGTTCTCGCAGGCGGCTTGATTCTCGAGCCGCTCATCGAAGCGGCGGTCATTGCGGGCGGCATCCTGGCCGCGCCAGGCACCTCGGCGAACGCGGACGAATCCGTTGCCAGCCTGATCGACGGCAGCGCAGTGACGGTTCTTCTGGGTGGCAGAAACATCGACGAACTGAAATGCGAAAACACGGATTCCGGTTTGCGGCTTTCCGGGCGGCTACGCGCGGTACCGTACGCGGCCGAAGCAGATCATTGGCTGATCGCCGCCGAATTCGATGACGGAACCCCCGTCATCTGCCGGCTGCGCGCTTCGGACCTGACTGCCACGTTCAGCACTTATCGACTCATGGACGGTCGACCAGCCGCCGACGTCATTCTTGACGATGTCGTCGTTCCGCGCGATTGCGTCCTGCTCGTTGGCGTACCGGCTGGACAGGCACTCCAGCGAGCATCGTTCGAAAGCATCAATGCGTACTGTGCCGACGCGGTGGGTGTCATGGAGCGGTCAGTCGCCGTTACGGGCGAGTACTTGTGCACAAGAATTCAATTCGGTACGCCGCTTGCGAAGTTCCAGGCACTGCAGCATCGCTTCGTGGACATGCACATGGCGTACATGGAGTCGCTCGCCATCTCGCGCAGGCTTGCCACTGCGCTCGATCTCGTGGACGACGTCGAACTTGCATCGCTCGGCGCGGCAACCGTACACGTCATCAGTCGGGCGGCCCGTTCAATCGGTCATGAGGCGATCCAGTTGCACGGAGCAATCGGCGTGACCGACGAGCTCGTCGTGAGTCACTACAACGCGCGGCTCGCCGTACTGGCGAGCACGTTGCAAAACTGGGCCCCGCGGGCGATCGAACTGACGGAGTGAGCCGACAACTCACCGGATCAGACGGGAGGAGCTGCATTGGATAAGCAGATCGAAAATAGCTTTGACGCAACGCTGTTTCGTCAGGAAGTGGCTGCGTTCATACACGACAACCTGTCGCCAGACACACGACATAAAGTCGAGAACGGTCTTTATCTGGACAAGGCCGACTATGTCGACTGGCAGAAAGCGCTGCATCGCCGAGGCTGGTTCGGCGCGACATGGCCAAAGGAACATGGCGGCCAGGCATGGTCGGTACGCAAGGAACACCTGTTCCTGCAAGAGTGCGCGATTCAAGCCGCCCCGCCGATCATCCCGTACGGGGTCAACATGGTCGGACCGGTCATCTACACCTACGGTACTGAAGCTCAGAAACGCCAGTACCTGCCCGGCATTCTCGACAGCAGTACCTGGTGGTGTCAGGGATATTCCGAACCGAATGCGGGATCGGACCTGGCATCGCTCAGAACCTCGGCGGTACGCGACGGCGACGATTACGTCGTCAACGGCACGAAGATGTGGACGACCGAAGCGCACTGGGCGGACATGATGCACTGCCTCGTTCGCACCGAGAGAACCGAGCGAAAACAACAGGGCATCACGTTCCTGCTGATCGACATGAAAACGCCGGGGATTACGGTCGAGCCGATCGTGACGCTGGATGGCGTGCATCACACGAACCAGGTGTTTTTCGACAACGTGCGCGTTCCCGTGGAAAACGTCGTCGGCAACGAAGGAGACGGCTGGAAGCTCGCGAAATTTCTGCTGTCGAGAGAGAGGACGTTCATCGCCGATACCGGAAACAAGCAGCGCATGATCCGGCAGATCAGTGCAACGGTCGACAAATTCGCGCCAACGCTATCGCTCGGGGAACGCGCGGTCATGTACGACCGGCTGTGGAAACTCGAAGCCGACCTGATCGCGCTCATAACACTCGAAAAGTACTACGTCGACGAATGGATGGCCGGACGCGACGACGGCATCGGCGCGTCGATCCTGAAGATTCGCGGAACCGAGCTGCTGCAGGCGATGACTGAATTCTGGCACGACGCGCTGGGCCCCTATGCCGCGTGCTACCACGCGTCGAACAGAAAAGCCGGCGCAGGCCTCAGCGCAGCACAGCCGTGGATTCAGGCCGCATCGGTCAACTACAGCTACCTCTATGCACGCTGCTGGAGCATCTTCGGCGGTTCCAACGAGATTCAACGAAACATCATCGCGGCTTCGCTGCTGCGAGCGTGACCCTTTGCGACACTGGATACAACATGATCGAACGAACCTTGTTCTCCGAAGAACACGAGATGTTTCGCGATTCCGTGCGGCGATTCATCGACACCGAAATCACGCCCTTTCACTTGCAGTGGGAGCATGATGGCATCGTGCCGCGCAGCATCTGGGAGAAAGCCGGCGCCGCCGGTTTGCTCGGCTGCTCGATTCCGGAGGAGTATGGTGGCGCCGGCGCCGATCATCTCTTCGACTTCATCCTGGTCGAGGAACTCGCGCGTGCGGGCATTACCGGCCCCGGCTTTGCCGTGCACAACGAGATGGTCATGCCGTACATCCTCGCATTCGGCACCGAAGAACAAAAACGCCAATGGCTGCCCAGGATGGTGAAAGGCGAAGTCATCGGCGCGCTGGGTCTCACCGAGCCTCATGCGGGCAGCGACCTGAAGAACATCCGGACCCGGGCCGTGCGTGATGGCGACGACTATGTGATATCCGGCCAGAAAGTCTTCATCTCGAACGGCCAGCTTTGCGACGTGATCGTGCTGGCCACCAAGACCGATCCCACCGCAAAGAGCAACGGCATTTCACTGTTCATCGTCGAATCTTCCCGTGAAGGCTTCAAGCGCGGACGCCGCCTCGAAAAGATCGGCCTGAAGGCTCAGGACACGTCGGAGCTGTTTTTCGAGGACGTCCGGGTGCCGGCTGCCAATCTGCTTGGTCCGGAAAATGGCGGTTTCAAGCTGCTGATGAAGAACCTCGCGCAGGAACGGTTGACGCAGGCCGTACGCTCCGCGGCAGTCATCGAGGCAGTCCTCGAGTGGACTATCGACTATGTCGCCGAGCGGGACATGTTCGATCAGACGCTCGGCGATTTCCAGAATACGCAGTTCAAGCTGGCGGACATCAAGACCGAAGCGACGATCGGCCGCGTTTTTGTCGATCGCTGCCTCGACCTGTTCATGGCCGGGAAGCTCGACAGCAATGATGCCGCGATGGCCAAATTGTGGCTCTCGAACCTGCACGGTCGCGTCGTCGACGATTGCCTGCAATTCTTCGGCGGCTGGGGCTACATGTGGGAATACCCGATTGCCCGCGCATACGCCGACGCGCGCGTCACCCGAATCGCCGGCGGCTCCATCGAGGTGATGAAGCACATTATCGGGCGCAGTCTCTTCGCGGCCCGCAAGCATCGCCCCTGATCATCACACGAGGCAAAAACGGCCATGAAACACGCTCATACGAAACACGGTGACAAAAAAGTCCTGCCTTTGCGCTCACTCATGTTCGTGCCGGGAGACAGCGAACGGAAGCTGATGAAGGCAATTTCGTCTCCGGCCGACGCGCTCATTCTCGACCTCGAAGATGCGGTTGCGCCTTCCCGCACGCATATTGCGCGCGACATGGTGCTCGAGTATCTCAGGTCGCGCACGCCCTCGCAGCGCGATCAGCAACAGGTCTGGGTAAGAATCAACCCGCTCGGCACCCCGGCCGCGATGCGGGATCTCATGGTCGTTGCCGGCGCACCGAACGGCATCGTGCTTCCGAAGGTCCATTCGCCGTCGGATATCGTGCATCTCTCCCACTGTCTCGATGCGCTCGAAGTCCGCGAGGGGGTCTGCGAACGCACCATCGGGATCATTCCCGTCGCGACCGAAACGCCACAGTCGTTGTTCACACTCGGGCGATACGCGGATTGCAGCCCGCGTCTTTTTGGCATGACCTGGGGTGCTGAAGATATCGCGGCCGCGATCGGGGCGAGTACCAATCGGCGTCCGAACGGCGAATACGACACCGTGTACCAGCTGGCGCGTGCGTTGTGCCTGTCAGGCGCGGCCGCGGCAAATGTACAGCCGATCGACACGATGTTCGCCGACTATTCCGACGAAGCCGGGCTGCAGGCGGATGCGCGCGCCGCCAGGCAAGCCGGATTCACCGGCAAGATCGCCATCCATCCGAATCAGGTCGAGATCATCAACGAAGCATTCTCGCCGAGCGATGAGGAAATCGACTGGTCTCAGCGTGTGGTCGACGTATTCAGCAGCAATCCCGGGCTCGGCACGGTCGGCCTCGATGGCAAGATGCTCGACATGCCGCATCTGAAGCGAGCTCAGCACATTCTGTCGATCGTCGATAGTTTGAGAGGACGAACGATGGAGCCGGACCTGCATGACCGTCCCTGACCCACGCTGATCGAACCTGCAACGGGACATCGGCACGATGTCCCGTCGATGTCCCATCGATGTCCCGTTTACCGGCATCGGACCACGGCTATCGGGTGACGTCCCTGGCATCAGGATTCCGGACGACGCGCTCAGACGAGCATGAGTGGATCCGACTCGACGAGCCGCCATATGGCCGGACAATCGATCACCGGATCATGCATGCCTGAACGACCATTCGAACTTCCGGACTCTCGAGCAACCGACATGCTCAACGCGTCGGCGAACTTCTGCAGAGCCTGTAACGATCCCACCACGCTACGCGTCTCTCCGCAGCCCGCGACATCATCGGCGATGACCTGCATCCCGGAGTCGACTGCAATTTTCAGGATGTCCATGTCTCTCCATTTCCCTTCGATTAATTGACTTTTTCACGTTCCGGCACTGCGACATCAACCGTCACGACATTCGGGACTCACACCCGCAAAGCGAAATCCGTCGACTTCGATTCAAGGAAAGGACACATCATCGGCCCTCGTGATGTTGGCGGGAACACGCGCCATGAACCATCGGCGTGGCGAAAGAAGATGATCTCCATAGGCCTTGCCCCTCCTGACGACTGGACAACGACGTATCGCTGCAATGTGTTCGACGTAGCACGACCGTATCGCGTTACGTGAGCAGATGCGGCAAACACAAGCGTCAGCCACTTGTCGATCTGCCAACGCAAAGATCCTTCGTCCGGTTCCATTTCACGCTCCCCTGCCACGGATCACATTCGCGCCGAAGGGGTTATGGCTGTCGTGCGCCTGAGATCGCTCACCTGCCAGTCAATCCGATTCAACAATGTGTCCGTTGACGAAATACTAGTAGTCACGTGACACATTTTCAAGCACCGCGACGATAGGGAAAACACTGCCAAGCACCCGTATAATTGTGCGATTTAAGCCGTTTTTCCTTCCAGAGCTGGTATCTAGGGTGTTTGCCGACTATATTTAATTCGTCTGCTGACCTATTGTTTGTTCGTCAGGCGCCTGCTCCCAAGCTCGACAGGACCTCGGAGCCGGAAGGCGTCAGCTGCGGGGTCAGAGTCCGGGCTTGTGCCCTGTTCGCGCCATTGAGCCCCTTCGAGCGCGACTTGCCGCGCGACCGCCCTGCAACGGGAGAATTGCAACCAATGAAAGAAATGACCATCAGGACTGGGGAAGTCCTGGCCTCGACGGAAAGAGCGCCGGCACGCCGCGGCAACCGAACCACCCGCGTGCCGGCCATTCTCGAAGTGGCAATCAACGTGTTCGCGACGCTAGGAAACACGGGTTTTACGCAGCGCCGCATCGCGAGCGAGGCCGGGATTCAACTCAGGACGTTGCAACACTACTTCAGTACGCGCGAAGAGCTGCTGCGCGCCACCATGGAAGAAATGACACGGCGCTACGTCGAACGGTATGTGGCGATCGCCAGGGACAAGCGTCGTTCCCCCGAGGCCAGTCTCGACGCGCTCGTCGATGAAACGTTCGAAGTACTCACCGCCCCCGGAACGAATGTCAGCGCCTTCGCATTCGAATGCTGGAGCTTGGCAGAGCATGAAACGTTCGCGCGCGATCTCATGGCGAAAGTGACAGGCGAGCTTCAGGAGATGTTCGTCGAACTCGTGGCGAAGATCAGTCCGACATTGACGGTTGTCGAATGCACGCTACGTGGCGCGCAACTGGTTTCGCAGCTGTACGGCCTCGTCGCCTTTATCCGTCGGGCTGGAGACAATTGCCCGGATCTGGTCGCGTTCCGGCAAGTGACGAAGCTCGTATGGAAAGCGCTCGGCAAAGCGCCTCAATAGCCGCAGCCACCGAACCCGGCTCATCCATCCTGCTGGAGTGGGGAACTCTGTCTCCGCGCCATTGCGCAATGCCTCGCGGGATTCGAGTTTCGTTCTGACGACGCACGCTTGATGCCGCACTCCCGGATGATGTATGCTTTAATACGTATGCTTGCATATCATATGCAAGCAACGTTAAATTACCAATAGACGGAGGGGACAATGGCTGAATTGGGTGTACGGCTGCCAACAAGCGCGCGTGCGCAACGACTGCTGATTTGGTGGGGCATCACGTTTGCGGTGATCTTTGCGCTCGCGTGGGGCGTCTTGATCCGGCTATTGCCTCTACCGACGGCGACATGGACACCCACGCAAGTCGCGAACTTCTATCAGACCCACGCGGTTTCCATTCGAATCGGTGCCACGATCTGTGCATGGACCGGTGCGTTCATGGTACCCATCTCGATGGTGGTGTGTGTCCAGATGTCAAAGTGGGAAACGGGCTGGCCGCTCTGGTCCGTCCTTCAGCTAGTCGGCGGCGCCCTCATGTCGATGTTTCTCGTTTTTCCGCCGATCCTTTGGGGTGCGGCCGCGTTTCATCCGGATCGGGCGGCAGATGCGACTGCGCTCATCCACGATCTCGCCAACCTGACTCTGGTCACGACGGATCAGTACTTCATTTTCCAGATGGTCCCGATCGCCTATCTGTCGTTGAAGATGGGGGGGAAACCTGGCGTGACCTTTCCGCGTTGGTTTGGATTTCTGACCATCTGGATAGCCGTCATCTTCGAAGCTGGCGCATTTGCTTTTATTCCGAAGGTCGGCCCCTTCGCGTGGAACGGTCTGTTCGTTTTCTGGTTCCCGTTGGTCAGCTTCGGTCTCTGGGTATCTGTCATGTGTGCATTGTGCCTTCAGGCGATCACGCGACAGGAGCGCCAGCATGGTTAATGCGAGCGCCGGCCCGGAACGCAACGGGCAATTTGACATCCCGGAATCACCCGGCGCCGAGGCAGCGCGAATTCCGGGCGAACCCGGTGTCTGGCTGCTGATTTTCGGCGATCTGTGCGTATTCGCCGTCTTCTTTCTGCACTTCGTGTCGGCTCGATCCGACGCGCCCGGCGAGTTCGCAGCGGCCCATACGCTCCTCGACCGACGGGTCGGCTTGCTTGGCAGCTTGCTGCTCCTGACCAGCAGTCTGTTCGTGGCGTTGGGCGTCCACCGGCTACGCCATCAGAAGAGTGCGCGTCGTCAATTCAGCATCGCGATTGCATTTGGCGCGGGATTTGTCGTTTGCAAGCTTGTCGAGTACGGCACGAAGATCCATCTCGGCATCACACCGGTGACAAACGATTTTTTTATGTACTACTTCGCATTCACCGGCATCCATCTCGTGCACGTGCTGTTGGGGCTCGGAATCCTGTTGCTCATGCGCATGGCGGCGCAACCGCCCGCTTCGACGCAACGCCTGCTTCTGATCGAGAGTGGCGGCCTGTTCTGGCATCTGGTCGACCTGCTCTGGATCGTGCTCTTCGCGCTGTTCTATTTGCTGGGAGGCTAGCGTGGACAAGACGGAACGACGGTTGGTGATCTGGTGGGCCGTGCTCGTTTTGGCCACTTTGGCGTCCTGGGAGACCGGGCATGCGGGGGCGATGTTTTCGACAGCCCCGTCGATCATTATCGTGGGACTGGCCTTTGCCAAGGCCGCAGCGGTGATGATGCAGTACATGGACGCGCGCACCGCTCCGTGGCCATTGAAAATCGGCCTCGGCGCCTGGATCGTGGGCGTTGGCATCGCAGTCGCCGTGCTCTGGCTCTCCGGCAGCCAAGAGCCATTTGAAAAATAATCTGAAGGAAACGCACATGCGTACAATCATGATTACGGGCGCGGGAAGTGGCATGGGACAGGAGTTGGCCCGCCGCGCGCTCGCGCGCGGAGATCGCGTAATCGCAACCGTCCGGAACCATCGCGACGCAAGCGAGCTGGGCGAACATCACGACAAGCTGATTGTCGTCGAGATGAACGTCGGGTCCAGTTCCTCCGTCGAAGCGGCATTCATCCAGGTTGACCGCGAACTCGCCGGCAAGCCACTCGATCTCATCATGCATTGCGCGGCGATCGCCCCGTCAGGTGCGCTCGAAGTCGAAGGCGTCGAGCTGCTCGAGCAGACCCTGAACGTGAATGCTGTCGGCGTAGCCCGTATTCTCCGCCACGCTCTTCCACGCCTGCGCGGGCACCGCGGCCGAATTCTTCTCTTTTCGTCACTGTGGGGCAAAGTCGCCGGCCCGATGCTTTCGGCTTATTGCGCGTCCAAGCACGCAATCGAAGCGATCACGGATTCCGTCCGGCGCGAAATCGAAGGGCAGGATATCGACATCGTTCTGATCGAGCCTGGCGTCGTACGTACGAATATGGTATCGGGCTCGGTAAGCGGCTCCCGCGCCGGATCCGAGCAATTGCCCGCCTCCTTCCGTTCGCTGTACGGCTCGATCTACGAGCGTTACGCGCGCCTGATCGAACGGGAGTCTACTGGAGGGCTGAGTGTCGACCAGGCCGCCGCCCTCATCGAACGCGCCGCTTTCACTGCAGCGCCGCGCACACGGTACTCGGTCGGCCGGGACGCCGTCCTCGTGAAGGCACTTGCCCGGTTGCTTCCGGACAAAGCGCTTGATGCCGTGTTTCGAAAAATGTTGAATCGCTGCTAAATACGGCGACTGGCCGCCAAGGCTCCGGCTCAGAGCTTGTATCCCTATCCAATCGAGTGGTTGCTACACCATGTGCGCCGGGCCATCCGTCCGGCACACGTGGCGGCACTCAGGGTGAACCCTGATGCACCGCGGCGCATTCGGGGGCAGAATCGCGTACCCGGAATCGGTATCGAATCGGACTCAGGATACAGTCATGCCGCGCAATGCGCTGTTGAAACCGAAGCAGACACGCGCAGCCGACGATCGGTTGGCGAGCGCCATACAGCCCGCCGCACTGCCCGCCATGCTGCGCGAGAAACGCTTCTCACCGTCCAAGCTCGCGGTCCTGCTCGAGGTCGCGTCTGAACTCGGACTCGACCGCGACGCGATACTTGAAGGGACCGGCCTCGATACGGCCGCCGTCGCCGATCCGTTCACGCTGACGTCGTCGCAGCAGTTCCTGACGGCCGCGCACAATGCGATCCGCGCCTACGGCGGCTCCGATCTCGGGGTGCGGGTCGGGCACCGGCTGCATGCGTCGAGCTACGGGATGTATGGCTACGCGATGCTGTGCTCGGAGTCGATGGCCCACGCATTCGAGTCGGCCGTCAAGTATCACCAGATCGCGAACCGCATGCTCGAGATCCGCTGGGTCGCGCAGGGCGACATGGTGTCGTGGCTGTTCCCCGACCGGGACACGGCGCCGCTGCCCTGTCTCGACGAGCCGTTGTACCGCTTCCTGATCGACATGCAGTTCGCGCTGCACGTGACGATCATCAAGGACGTGATGGGCGCGTGGTGCGTGCCGGCGCGTGCGCAGTTCACGCAGCCGGAGCCGCCGCATGCGGCGCTGCTGTCCGACGCGCTCGAATGCCCGCTGGCGTTCGATCAGCCGCGCAACCTGCTCAGCTACCCGGCCGCGTGGATGTCGCGCGCGCCGCAGCTCGCGAACCCGATGACCGCTGCGCAGGTGTCGTCGCATTGCGCGAACCTGCTCGACGAACTGCGCACGCAGTCGGGCATCACACGCCGCGTCTATCAGGAGCTCACGCGCACGCCAGGACAGTTTCCGGACATCGACGCGATCGCGCAGACCCTGTGCATCACCGCGCGCACGCTGCGCCGCAAGCTCGAGGCCGAAGGCACGTCGTACAGCGAACTGCTGACGAGCGTGCGCAAGGCGCTGGCGATCGATTACCTGAGCACGACCTCGCTCAGCACCGAGGACATCGCGGCGACGCTCGGGTTCAGCGATGCGGTCGGTTTCCGGCATGCGTTCAAACGCTGGACCGGCAAGACGCCAAGCGACGTGCGACGCAATGGGGGCGCGTGAGCGGCGCGGCCGACGTCTCAGTGCGCCGCCCCCGAACGGTTCGCCGCGTCGCCCGCGCCATTCGCAACCGGCAACGCAAACTCGAACACGGCCCCGCGCCCCGCGCGGTCGATTAGCCGGATCGCGCTGCCGTGCAGCAGCAGCATCCGGTGCACGATCAACAGCCCGAGCCCGCCGCTCAACGCCGCGCCACCCGCGCCGCCCGCGCTGATCGGCCGCTGAGGCCGCTGGAACAGCCCTTCGCGCCGCTCCGGCGGAATCCCCGCGCCGCTATCCGAGACCGTCACCACGACCTTGCCGTCGCGCGATTCGAGCGCGATCTCGATCTCGCCATGTTCGGGCGTGTGACGCAGCGCGTTGTCGAGCAGGTTGGTCAGCACGCGCTCGATCATCCCGAGATCCGCCGACACGTTCGGTACGCGCGCCGGGATCCGCGCGCGCAGCGCGACATCGCGCGCCTTCGCGGCCAGTTCGAACTTCTGGAACACGTCCTGCACGAGATCGACGAGCGAGAAGTCTTCCGGCGCGGGCTGCACGCCGCCCGATTCGAGCCGCGCGAGTTCGAACAGCGCCTGCGCGAGCCGGCCGACCTTCGCGCTCTGCGCGAGCGCGATCGACAGGTAGCGCCGGCGCTCGATGTCGTCGAGCGTGCCGGCCTTCAGCGTCAGCGTCTCCAGATAGCCGTGCAGCGACGTCAGCGGCGTGCGCAGGTCGTGCGAGATGTTCGTGATCAGCTCGCGCCGCTGCTGGTCCTGCCGGCTCAGCGCGCGCCATTGCTCGCCGATCCGGTCGGCCATCTGCGCGAACGCCGATTCGAGCACGACGATATCGTCGCCGCGCCGGCCGGGCGGCGAGCGCGGCACGGGCGGCTGCGTGTCGGGTTCGCCGTCGGCGTCGAAGCGACGCATCGCATCGGTCAGCCGGCGCAGCGGCCGCGTGATGAAGCTGAACGCGGTCAGGCCTGCGAGCAGGCCGAGCAGCGCGACGAGCGCCATCGACCACAGCGTCGTGCGCAGCACATTGCCGGCGTCGAACCGCGCCGCGAGCTTGTCGTGCGCCTCGCCGAGCAGCACCACGTAGATGTAGCCCACCGGCGCCTGTCCCGCGCGGCGCAGCGGCGCCACGCTGAAGATCTTGCGCGCGTTCGGGCTGCGCGGGTCGTCGCCGAGAATCGGCAGCGGCTCGCCCGCGAGGAAGCGCTGCACCGGCGCGAGATCGACGCGGTCGCGCTTCACGTGCCCGGGCGGCGCATCGTCGCCCTTGATCCGCCCCGCGTTGTCGAGCAGGTACACCTCGACGCTCGGGTTCACGCCCATCAGCTGCCCGAACAGCGTGCGCACGGCGTCCGGGCGCAGGCCGTTCGCGTCCATCAGCGGCGTGATGTTCGCGATGTGCGCGGCGAGATCGCGCGACAGGCCCTGCACGACTTCCATTTCGCGCATGTCGTTCGCACGGATCTGCAGCCACGCCGACGCGCCCGAGCACGCGAGCAGCAGCACCGAGAACACGAGCGACAGCCGCTGGGTGAGCGTCAGCTTCATGGTGCGTCCCGCTGTCCCGGCGCGGCCAGCTTGTAGCCGCGGCCCCATACGGTCAGGATGCGCACGGGCTCGGCCGGATCGGCCTCGATCTTCGCGCGCAGCCGGTTGATGTGCGTGTTGACGGTGTGCTCGTAGCCTTCGTGCTGGTAACCCCATACGGCGTTCAGCAGGTCCATCCGCGAGAACACCTTCCCCGGATGCCGCGCGAAGAAATACAGCAGGTCGAACTCGCGCGGCGTCAGGTCGATGCGCACGCCGTCGACGCTCGCCTCGCGCGCGATCGGGTCGATCGACAGCCCCGCGACGTCGAGCGTGCCGGCATCGATCCGCGAATCCCGCGCGAGCGCGTCGACGCGGCGCAGCAGCGCCTTGACCCGCGCGACTAGTTCGAGCACCGAGAACGGCTTTGCCAGATAGTCGTCGGCGCCCAGTTCGAGGCCGAGGATCCGGTGCACCTCGCTCGATCGCGCGCTGGTGATGATGATCGGCGTATAGCGCTGCATCCCGCGCGCGCGCCGGCAGATCTCGAGGCCGTCGACGCCCGGCAGCATCAGGTCGAGGATCAGCGCGTCCCAGTTGCCCTGCTCGAGCAGCCGCAGGCCCTCGGCGCCGTCCGCGCTGTGCACGACCTCGTAGCGCTCGTCGCGCAGGTGCAGGCTCAGCACGTCGGCAATGTCGGCGTCGTCCTCGACGATCAGGATGCGTTTCGGGTGGTCCATGGCGGATTGGCGGCGCCGCATGCGGCGCATCGGGGTCAGGGTGGAAAGCGGCGGCATGCCGCCCTGCCCCCATTGTGCAAAATTTTGCAGCGGGGAGTGATCACAATTATTTTATCTTTGGCTGGCGAGCGTGCCTGGAGCCTGCGGGCTTCAAAGCGGCAGGCTCGTCGAACGCTTGATCTCCTTCAGGGAGAACCCCGTGTACATCTCCTTGATGTTGCCGAGCGTTCGGATTCGGTGCATCGCGAGCTGATGGAACGACTCCATGTCCCGAACGACCACCTGAAGCAAGTAGTCGTACTTGCCGGATACGTTGTGGCATGCCACCACGTTCGGCAGTGCCATCACGCCCGCCTCGAACGCGTGCATGGCTTTCTCGGAGTGACTGTCGAGCATGATGTTGATGAAGGCAAACAGTCCGAGCCCCAGCTCCTGCTGATTCAGGGTCGCGTGATAGCCCTGAATGACCTGCTTTTCCAGCCGCTTGAGCCGCTTCCAGCAAGCGGGCGCTGACAAGCCGATCTTCTCTGCAATTTCGGCGTTGTTGACATCCTTCTCCCCCTCTCGCTGACGCTCGCCGGCCCAAGGCCGGGAAGGGGGAGAATTCCTACTGCGCTACGTGATGTTCTACGTAGTCGCGTCGAATTAGAAAGGACTTTCCCGATCCCGTGGCATGCGGATATGCCACGATGGTTGGTGCTGGCAACCCATCTGAGAAGGGGAAAGTCATGGACAAGATTACTCGTATCGGCG
>NZ_JAAGPL010000496.1:0-867 GCF_017104785.1 Burkholderia sp. Ac-20353
TTGCTCGATGCCGCGCCCGCCGCGTGGCGTCAGCCATTGCGCGAGCTGGACGCGCTCGGCGCGCGCTGCGGCGTCGCCGGCCGCGTGTTCGGCAGCCTCGCGTGGCAGGCATTGACCGGCGAGCGCTATCTGACCGATTCATCCGATCTCGACGTCGTGTTTCCGCTGCCGGATCCCGTCCACACGCGGACGCTGCTCGACGGGCTCGCGGCAATCGACGCGCGCGCGCCGATGCGCGTCGACGGCGAGCTGCTGCGCAACGACGGCGCGGGCGTCAACTGGCGCGAGCTGCATGCGCAGTTGCCCGAGGTTGCCGTGAAGACGGCAGGCGGCGTCGTGCTCAGTCCGGCCGCCGATTTTCTCGGCGAGGGCGTGCGATGAGTGCGCTGGCGATGCTGCACCCGCTGCCGGTGCTGCAACCGGATGCGGCGCAGACTACGGCGAGGATTGCGGCGCAGTCTGCAGCAACAATCGCAGCGCTCGCCGAACGCAGCCTGCTGCTCGAGATCGACACTTATCCGAAGCCGGGGCTCGTCAGTCACGTCGATGCCGGCAGTCACGCGGACATGGACGCGTCCACGTTCGCGCGCAGCGCCGCCGTGCTGCGGCCGTATTTCGCGGAACTCGCGAGCGCGGGGGCGCGCGATGCCGAGATGGCGGTGCTGCGCAAGATCGGCCTGCGCGCCGAGCATGCGATGCTCGCCGCGACGGGCGGCATCAACACCCACCGCGGTGCGATCTTCGGGCTCGGGCTGCTGTGTGCGGCCGCGGGCCGGCGCAGCGTGCCGGGCGCGGTGGCGCCCGACCTGACGCTCGGCGCGTTCGTCGCGCACCGCTGGGGCGCGGACATTCTCGGCGGGCCGCGGC
>NZ_JAAGPL010000497.1:0-269 GCF_017104785.1 Burkholderia sp. Ac-20353
GGAACTGGTGTAGATCGTGGTGGTCGCCGTGTCATTAAAAAAAAAAAAGATAGATGAATACGTAAGGGTAGCAACAATAATACAAAAAAGAACACAAGAAACAGACATAAGAGCTCATACTAGTTCCAGTAATATATCTCTGTTTTTCGAGCTTCCTTGTATCACACGTCAAAACGCACGTCGATATATCACTAACTATACTGCGACTGCATGACTGCACCATTCCGTTGACTGTCTCTCTCGCTATTGTTGACTCATCTACACTGAGT
>NZ_JAAGPL010000498.1:0-1219 GCF_017104785.1 Burkholderia sp. Ac-20353
GGCCGTGGCCGCCGCCGCGCCACCTGCCGCTGCGCCTGCATCTGCGCCTGCCGCCAGGCCGCCTGTCGTCGTGATTCCGATCAGCGGCGCGATCGGGCCGGCCAGTGCCGATTTCATCGTCCGTTCGCTGAAGCGCGCGGAGAGCGAACACGCACCACTCGCGATCCTGCAGCTCGACACGCCAGGCGGCCTCGACTCGTCGATGCGGCAGATCATCAAGGCGATCCTCGGCTCGCCGGTGCCGGTCGCCGCGTTCGTCGGCCCGAGCGGCGCGCGCGCGGCGAGCGCGGGCACCTATATCGTCTACGCGAGCCACATTGCGGCGATGGCGCCGGGCACCAACCTCGGCGCGGCGTCGCCCGTGCAGATCGGCATCGGCGGCAGCGCGCCGGGCGGCAGCCCGCCTTCGCCGTCCGGCGCATCGGCCGCGTCGAGCGTGTTGCCGAGCGACACCGCGTCGACCGAAATCCGCAAGGCGATGCAGGACGCGTCCGCGTATATCCGCGGCCTCGCGCAACTGCGCGGGCGCAACGCCGCATGGGGCGAGCGCGCGGTACGCGAAGCGGTCAGCCTGTCCGCCGAGGAAGCGCGCACGCAGCACGTCGTCGACCTGATCGCGCAGGACGCGGCCGACCTCGCGCGGCAGGTCGACGGCCGCACCGTGTCGACCACGGCCGGCGCGCACAAGCTCGCGACAGCGCAGGCGCCGCTCCTCGTCGTCGAGCCGGACTGGCGCAGCCGCTTCCTCGCGATCATCACCGATCCGAACGTCGCGCTGATCCTGCTGACGATCGGCATCTACGGCCTGTTCTTCGAATTCGCGAACCCCGGCTTCGTGCTGCCGGGCCTGGTCGGCACGATCTGCCTGCTGATCGGCCTGTTCGCGATGCAGCTTCTGCCGGTCAACTATGCCGGCCTCGCGCTCGTGCTGGTCGGGCTCGCGTGCCTGATCGCCGAGGCGTTCCTGCCGACCTTCGGCGTGCTCGGCTTCGGCGGCATCGTATCGTTCTCGATCGGCGCGCTGATGCTGATCGATACCGACGTGCCGGGCTACGGCATCCCATGGCCGCTGATCGCGAGCCTCGCGCTCGGCGGCGGTCTGCTCGTCGCGGGCGTGTCGACCGTGGCGCTGCGCGCGCGGCACCGGCCGGTCGTGAGCGGCGCCGAGGCGATCGTCGGCAGCATCGGCGAAGTGCTCGACGACGGCTTGCGGCCCGAC
>NZ_JAAGPL010000499.1:0-1205 GCF_017104785.1 Burkholderia sp. Ac-20353
GCGGGCGTACCTCGAGCGCCACGGCAAGCCGGTGGCGTTGTACAGCGACAAGGCGAGCGTGTTCCGCAGCACGACTGCGAGCAAGACCGGCCGCAGCGTGACACACTTCGGCCGGGCGATGTACGAGCTGAACATCGACACGTTCTGCGCGAACAGCAGCCCGGCCAAGGGACGCGTCGAGCGCGCGCATCTGACCTTGCAGGACCGGCTGGTGAAGGAACTGCGGCTGCGGGGGATCAGCACGGTGGCCGATGCCAACGCGTATGCGCCCTCCTTCATCGCGGCCTACAACGCGCGGTTCGCGAAACCGCCGAAGAGCGACTTCAATGCGCACAGGCCGCTACGCGCCGACGAGGATCTGGATCTCCTGCTGACGTGGCGTGAAACGCGCCGGGTATCGAAATCGCTGACGGTGCTGTACGACCGGGTGCTCTACCTGCTGGACGACACGCCGGAGCACCGCAAGCTGATTCACCGCTACATCGACGTGTGGGAGTACCCGGACGGGCGGATCGAGATCCGGGCCGACGGCGACGTGCTGTCTTGCCGGCAGTACGACAAGCTGGCGGAAGTGGACCAAGGCGCGGTGATTGAGCAAAAACGCCTGAGCCACGTGCTGCAAGTTTCGCAAGCGATCCAGGCGCAGCGCGACAACCGGCGGATTTCCGGTTCGCCGTCGCGCACCAATCAAGGTGAAGCCGTTCGTACTCCAGATCGTCAAGCTGGAACCAAGAAGCAACGGGAGTTCACGCAAGCCGACGTCGAACAGGTGATTGTGGATCTGGCCCAGCATAGACAGGCGCAACCGCCACCCCGCAAACCGGGCCGGCGGTCTGCCAAAGCAATCGAAGGGGACGTAAGCGCTCTGCCCGTTCAGACGCCCTCCTTCGACACTGCGTAACGATTAAACCCAGGATAAACAGGCAGCTATACCAACCGCAAACCCGGACATTTGAACTTAGCCGCAAGGCGGACATTTGAGAATGGCTTTGACATTTAGTTGTAGTAGCTTTATAGAAATGTCGTGTTCTGGCCACTTAGATGGAATGGTCGCCTCCCGCCACATCGACCATTCCAACGCCTGTCTCCGCTTTCTGGGTTCCTGGTACGGATGTGCGACAGTGTCTTGTCCATTCTTCCGTTCAGGAGAGATTCCATGGAGCCCACGACGATCGCCATCGACCTAGCCACGCGCGTTTTCCAGA
>NZ_JAAGPL010000500.1:0-1179 GCF_017104785.1 Burkholderia sp. Ac-20353
GGCTGGCAGGGGCTGCAGCATCCGGCCGACTATGACGGCCAGGGGCTGCCGAAGCTGATCGCGACGCCGTGCATCGAGATGCTGAACGCGGCGAACCTGTCGTTCGCGCTGTGTCCGCTGCTGACCGACGGCGCGATCGAGGCGCTGCTGACCGCAGGCACCGAGGAGCAGAAGCAGCGCTACGTGCCGAAGCTGATCTCGGGCGAATGGACGGGCACGATGAACCTGACCGAGCCGCAGGCGGGCTCCGATCTCGCGCTGGTGCGCTCGCGCGCCGAGCCGCAGGGCGACGGTTCGTACAAGGTGTTCGGCACGAAGATCTTCATCACGTGGGGCGAGCACGACATGGCGGACAACATCGTCCACCTCGTGCTGGCGCGCACGCCGAGCGCACCGGAAGGCGTGAAGGGCATTTCGCTGTTCATCGTGCCGAAGTTCCTCGTCAACGACGACGGCAGCCTCGGCGCGCGCAACGACGTGCATTGCGTGTCGATCGAGCACAAGCTCGGGATCAAGGCGAGCCCGACCGCGGTGCTGCAGTATGGTGACAACGGTGGTGCGATCGGCTACCTCGTCGGCGAGGAGAATCGCGGCCTCGAATACATGTTCATCATGATGAACGCGGCGCGCTTCGGCGTCGGCAATCAGGGGATCGGCGTGGCCGACCGCGCGTACCAGCATGCGGCCGCGTTCGCGAAGGAGCGCGTGCAGAGCCGGCCGGTCGATGGTTCCGCGAAGCAGTCGGTGACGATCATCCACCACCCGGACGTGCGCCGGATGCTCGGCACGATGCGCGCGCTGACCGAAGGCGCGCGCGCGCTGTCGTATGTCGCGGCCGCGCACAGCGACATTGCCCACCGCCATTCGGACGAGGCGACGCGTGCGCATCATCAGGCAATCTACGAGTATCTGGTGCCGGTCGTGAAGGGCTGGAGCACGGAGATGGTGAACGATGTCGCGAGCCTCGGCGTGCAGGTGCACGGCGGGATGGGCTTCATCGAAGAGACGGGCGCCGCGCAGTACTACCGTGACGCACGGATCCTGGCGATCTACGAAGGCACGACGGCGATCCAGGCAAACGACCTGGTCGGCCGCAAGACGCTGCGCGACGGCGGCGCGGTCGCGAAGGCGCTGATCGGCGAGATCGGGCAGACGGTCGACGCGCTGGGCAAGCTCGAC
>NZ_JAAGPL010000501.1:0-718 GCF_017104785.1 Burkholderia sp. Ac-20353
TTTGCCGGATGCTCGTGCGTGTTGACGAGGCGGCGGACGTCGCGGTCGCCCTTGCCGGCGGGCGGCGCGCTGACGACGGACGGCCGGCGGCGGCGCTCGGCAGCCGCGAGGCGCTCCTTCTGCTCCTCGGGCAACTGCTGGTAGGCCTTCCACGCGCGCTCGCGCGCCTGCGCGGACAGGCCCTTCGCGACCTGGTAGTTCTCGCGCGCGACGCGGCGCTCGTCAGGTGTCATCCCGACCCATTCGGTCATCCGCTCCTGCAGGCGCTTCTGCGCGTCGGGCGTCATCTTCGGGAAGCGCGCGGCGATCTTCAGCCATTTCCGCTTGCGGGCGTCGCTGAACGAATCCCACTGGCTGGCGAACGGCGCAAGCGCGACGTGCTGCGCGGGCGACAGGCGTGCCCACGACAGCGGGCCGTTCGCCGCGGGCAGCGGCGCGAGGTCGGTGGTCAGTGCGATGGCGGCCGACGCGATGGCGGGCGCGCCAGTTGCGGCGGCGACGGCAGCGGGTTCCGGGTGAAAGCGCGAATACGTGGCGACGTAGGCGACGGCGATCGCAATCACGCAACCGAAGAATACGGCCAGGCCGTGTTTCTGACTCACCCGAGCGGTCCCCTCGTTGCGTGTTGATTTAATGGGCGTGCGAAAGATACGCGTTGAACCCGTGATCGAGATATGCGTTGAGTGGCAGATCGTCGCTGAGCATCGCCGCATCGATG
>NZ_JAAGPL010000502.1:0-242 GCF_017104785.1 Burkholderia sp. Ac-20353
GAAAAAAAAAAAAAAACACCCTGTTATTCACCCCACCATCGTCTCACGACCGCACACAGTTACAACTCCTCCTTGACTCTCTCAACTTCCTCTTCACCCGTACTGTTTCATTTCGTCTATTATATTTGTCGCTTGTTTATTTGTCTATGCGAGCTATCCGTTCTTCTTACACTTTTATACGCTATTCCTTCATATTCATTCTTCTACTCTGCTTATCTATCGCACTCTCTCGTCGCTGATCG
>NZ_JAAGPL010000503.1:0-1163 GCF_017104785.1 Burkholderia sp. Ac-20353
GTGTACGACAAGTAGGGCGGGACACGTGAAATCCTGTCTGAAGATGGGGGGACCATCCTCCAAGGCTAAATACTCGTGATCGACCGATAGTGAACCAGTACCGTGAGGGAAAGGCGAAAAGAACCCCGGGAGGGGAGTGAAATAGATCCTGAAACCGCATGCATACAAACAGTCGGAGCCTCGTAAGGGGTGACGGCGTACCTTTTGTATAATGGGTCAGCGACTTACGTTCAGTAGCAAGCTTAACCGTATAGGGCAGGCGTAGCGAAAGCGAGTCCGAATAGGGCGTTCAGTTGCTGGGCGTAGACCCGAAACCAAGTGATCTATCCATGGCCAGGATGAAGGTGCGGTAACACGTACTGGAGGTCCGAACCCACTAACGTTGAAAAGTTAGGGGATGAGCTGTGGATAGGGGTGAAAGGCTAAACAAACTTGGAAATAGCTGGTTCTCTCCGAAAACTATTTAGGTAGTGCCTCGTGTCTCACCTTCGGGGGTAGAGCACTGTCATGGTTGGGGGGTCTATTGCAGATTACCCCGCCATAGCAAACTCCGAATACCGAAGAGTGCAATCACGGGAGACAGACATCGGGTGCTAACGTCCGGTGTCAAGAGGGAAACAACCCAGACCGCCAGCTAAGGTCCCCAAATATAGCTAAGTGGGAAACGAAGTGGGAAGGCTAAAACAGTCAGGAGGTTGGCTTAGAAGCAGCCACCCTTTAAAGAAAGCGTAATAGCTCACTGATCGAGTCGTCCTGCGCGGAAGATGTAACGGGGCTAAGCTATATACCGAAGCTGCGGATGCGTGCTTGCACGCATGGTAGGAGAGCGTTCCGTAAGCCTGCGAAGGTGCGTTGAAAAGCGTGCTGGAGGTATCGGAAGTGCGAATGCTGACATGAGTAGCGATAAAGGGGGTGAAAGGCCCCCTCGCCGTAAGCCCAAGGTTTCCTACGCAACGTTCATCGGCGTAGGGTGAGTCGGCCCCTAAGGCGAGGCAGAAATGCGTAGCTGATGGGAAGCAGGTCAATATTCCTGCACCATTGTTAGATGCGATGGGGGGACGGATCGCGGAAGGTTGTCCGGGTGTTGGAAGTCCCGGTCGCTGCATTGGAGAAGGCGCTTAGGCAAATCCGGGCGCGGAATTCAAGGGTGTGGCGCGAGCTCC
>NZ_JAAGPL010000504.1:0-233 GCF_017104785.1 Burkholderia sp. Ac-20353
GTTACGCTAGGATAATGTCCCATCATCACATCGCTATAATTATTTCATGTAATCACAGATATGTCTAGCACACACGCGCAACTCTACTACACACATATGACGTGACTATCGATATCATACACGCACTAGCTTTGTACTTTGTAATCTTTCTACTTATTAACTTGCTCTTTATTTCATTTTATTCTATGCTTATTCATACATAAATCCTCTAGTTTTTTTTTTTTTTTTTTTTT
>NZ_JAAGPL010000505.1:0-771 GCF_017104785.1 Burkholderia sp. Ac-20353
TGTCGACCTGACGGCGGTCGACGGCGAGTCGATGGCGGCGCTGCGCGCGCTGCGCCATGCCGCAACGCGCGAACTGGATGCGCACGAGCCGTATTGCGCGCTCTGGTTCGGCGAAGCGGGCGTGCGCGGCTGGTGGCTCGAGCGCGGGGCCGCCGTGCTGCAGTTCGCGTTCCCGGACCGCGCGCACGCAGCCCTGCCCGATGCGCTGCGCAGCTTTGCGCGGCAGCCGGCTCATTGTGTGGTCGTCGGCGGCGACGACCGATGCGTCGCGAGGTTCGGAACCTCGGTTGCCGAAGTCGGCGATCTGCTCGGCGCGATCGCGTTGCCGTTCGAATGCGCGCAGTGGGCGGCCGACGTCGCCGACGCGCAGTCCGGTGTGCCGCGCGGGCCGGCGTTTGCGGTGGCCTTCGGGCTCGCGCTGCGCGGGGTGTGGGAATGACCGCGCCGGGCAGCGTGACGGGCGCGCCGGCGGGATACATGGCCGGACCGGCTTCGCTCGGCGGATTCAACCTGCTGCCGTATCGCGACCGCGTCGTGCGGGCGATGCGCCGACGTCGGGCTGTCCAATGCGGCGCGGCGATCCTGCTCGGCGTGGCGGGTGTCGGCCTGTGGACGGGCGGCGC
Source organism: Burkholderia sp. Ac-20353 (assembly GCF_017104785.1). Lineage (NCBI taxonomy): Bacteria > Pseudomonadati > Pseudomonadota > Betaproteobacteria > Burkholderiales > Burkholderiaceae > Burkholderia > Burkholderia sp. Ac-20353. Next base: position 624 of record NZ_JAAGPL010000505.1, read on the forward strand.
GGCGTGGCTGCGCATGCGTACCGATGCCGAGCGTGTGCGAGTCGACGCGCGCTTGCTGCGGCAGCAGCCGCAGGTCGATATGGCCGTACGCGCCGCGCGAAGCGCGGACGCTGCCGCGCAACGCAGCGGGCAGGCCGCAACGCTCGCG
>NZ_JAAGPL010000506.1:0-997 GCF_017104785.1 Burkholderia sp. Ac-20353
TCCTGAAACTCGGGCTGATCGTCGCGGGCGGCTTCGCGGGCGCGCTCGTCGGCTTCGCGCTGATCGTCCGGCTCGCGCTGTTCGCGGCGGCGCGCCTGGTGCGCAACGGGCGGGTGGCTGCGGGCATCGGCTGGCGCTACGCGCTCGCGTCGCTGCACCGGCGCGGCACCGCGAGCGCGCTGCAGATCACCGCGCTCGCGCTCGGCCTGATGTGCCTGCTGCTGATTGCGATCACGCGCAACGATCTCGTCGACGGCTGGCGGCAATCGATGCCGCCCGATGCGCCGAACCAGTTCCTGATCGACATCCAGCCGGACCAGCGCGCCGACGTCGCCGCGTACCTGACCGCGCACGGCGTGCGCGACGCGGTGCCCGCGCCGATGGTGCGCGGCCGGCTCGTCGCGATCAACGGCAAGCCGGTGAATCCCGACGCCTATGTGTCCGACGATGCGCGCCGGCTCGTCGACCGCGAATTCAACCTGTCGTATACGACCGAGCTGCCGCCCGACAACCGGGTCACGTCGGGCGACTGGTTCGGCACGTCGGCAAGCCCGCAGATCTCGATCGAGGCTGGGCTCGCGAAGATCCTCGACGTGAAGCCCGGCGACGTGCTGCGCTTCGACGTGACGGGCCTGCCGATCGAGGCGCCGGTCACGAGCGTGCGCAAGCTCGACTGGGGCACGTTCCGCGTGAACTTCTTCGTGCTGATGCCGCCCGCTGCGCTGCAGGATTTCCCGGCGATCTACCTGACGAGCTTCCACCTGCCGGCCGAGCGCGCGGCGCTGCTTGATCCGCTGATCGCGCGCTATCCGAACCTGACCGCGATCGACGTCGCGCCGATACTCGCGCAATTGCAGCGGATGATGCTGCAGGTGGTCAGTGCGGTGCAGTTCCTGTTCGTGTTCACGCTCGCAGCCGGCGTGCTGGTGCTCTATGCGGCGCTCGCGGGCTCGCGCGACGAGCGGGTGCGGGAGGCGGCGCTGTTGCGCGCGCTCGG
>NZ_JAAGPL010000507.1:0-1149 GCF_017104785.1 Burkholderia sp. Ac-20353
GCGGGCGTACCTCGAGCGCCACGGCAAGCCGGTGGCGTTGTACAGCGACAAGGCGAGCGTGTTCCGCAGCACGACTGCGAGCAAGACCGGCCGCAGCGTGACACACTTCGGCCGGGCGATGTACGAGTTGAACATCGACACGTTCTGCGCGAACAGCAGCCCGGCCAAGGGACGCGTCGAGCGCGCGCATCTGACCTTGCAGGACCGGCTGGTGAAGGAACTGCGGCTGCGGGGGATCAGCACGGTGGCCGAAGCGAATGCGTATGCGCCCTCCTTCATTGCCACGTATAACGCGCGGTTCGCGAAACCGCCGAAGAGCGATTTCAATGCGCACCGGCCGCTACGGGACGACGAGGATCTGGACCAGTTGCTGACCTGGCGCGAGACGCGCCGCGTCTCGAAATCGCTGACAGTGCTGTACGACCGGGTGCTCTACTTGCTGGACGACACGCCGGAACACCGCAAGCTGATTCACCGTTACATCGACGTATGGGAGTACCCGGACGGGCGCATCGAGATCCGCGCCGACGGCGCAGTGCTGTGCTGTCGGCAGTACGACAAACTGGCGGAGGTCGATCAAGGCGCGGTGATCGACCACAAGCGCCTGAGCCATGCGCTGCAAGTAGCCGAAGCGATTCAGGCGCAGCGCGACAATCGGCGAATCTCGGGTTCGCCTTCGCGTACCAATCGCGGTCTGCCGGTGCGGGCCAAGGAGTCGTCGCCCGGCGCCAAGAAACCGCGGGCGTTCGCGGCAGCGGACATCGAAGCGGCCATATTGCAGGTTGCGGCTCAAGCACACAAAGCAGAATCGGACCGACGGTCTGCCAAGGCCCGCGGATGAACGTAAGCGCCCTGCTGCTTCAGGCTCAACCCTTCAACGCTGAATGATGGGCAAACCAATGACAGATGCGACATCTGTATTTAGCTGGCGCTACGACATCTGAATCTGGGTATGACATGAGATGAGATTGTAGTAGCTTTATAGATGGAATGGTCGCCTCCCGCCACATCGACCATTCCAGCGCCTGTCTCCGCTTTCTGGGTTCCTGGTACGGATGTGCGACAGTGTCTTGTCCATTCTTCCGTTCAGGAGAGATTCCATGGAGCCCACGACGATCGCCATCGACCTAGCCACGCGCGTTTTCCAGA
>NZ_JAAGPL010000508.1:0-1137 GCF_017104785.1 Burkholderia sp. Ac-20353
GCGGCCGGCCGCGTCGCGCGCGTTGGCCTGCGCGTGGCGGATCGCGGCGAGCGACTGGCGTTGCGCGCGCTGCGCGTCGAAGTTCGCGGGCGACAGCCACGCATCGAATGCCGCCGCGACGGCCGGCCATTCGCTGTCGACGATCGAGTACCACGCGGTGTCGCGACTGCGTCCCTTGTAGACGATCGCCTGCCGGAACGTGCCTTCGTAGCGGAACCCGAGCCGAGCGGCCGCCTGGCGTGAAGGCTCGTTGAGACTGTCGCACTTCCACTCGTAGCGCCGGTAGCCGAGCGTGTCGAATGCGTATTTCATCAGCAGGAATTGCGCTTCGGTCGACACGGGCGTGCGCTTCAGCGCGGGCGAGAACGTGACCGAGCCGACCTCGATCACGCCGTTGGCCGGATCGATGCGCATCAGCGCGAGCGTGCCGACCGCGCGGCCCGTCGCGAGATCGATCACGGTGTAGTGCAGCGGATCGGCGCTCGTCGCCGCTACGCGCGCGTACTCGCGATAGCTCGCTTCGTCGTCGTACGGACCGTGCGCGAGATAGGTCCAGTCGCGGCCGTCGGCCGCCTGCGAATAGGCGGCGTAGAGATCCGCCGCGTGGCGGTCGGCGTCGAGCGGCTCGAGCCGGCAGTAGCGGCCTTCGAGCGTGATGCGTTCCGGCCGCGGGCGCGCGGACCAGTCGGGAACCGGTTGACCAATGGGCTGCTGGTAGGCGTTGGTGAGCGTGGTAATCGTGGACAAGGTCGATCTCGCTTCGGTTGGCGGCCGGCGACATACCGGCATGCAGACGATCGTAGTAGCCGTGAGGTACCATGAGAAGCGCCAGCGCATGGTGATTTTATGGTGCCACAAACCCTCACGACTTCCGCTCCATCCTCCGGCGACGTTCCGCCGCAACTCGACGCACCGCTGTCGCGCGCGCCGGGCGCGCCGTCGCTGCAACGGCAGTTGCTGCGGCGGCTGCGCGACGCGATCCTCGGCGGCACGATGCCGGCCGGCAGCCGCCTGCCCGGCACGCGCGCGCTGGCCGACACGCTCGGTATTTCCCGCAACACGACGATGGCCGTCTACGAGCAGCTCGTCGCCGAAGGCTTCCTGCAGTCCGACCGGCGCGGCACGCGCGTCGTCGGG
>NZ_JAAGPL010000051.1:0-50517 GCF_017104785.1 Burkholderia sp. Ac-20353
GTTCGCGCCTGTGCCTGCGCCGCTTTGCACGGCCACCGCAAACCCCAGCTTGATCAGTTTCTCGACCACGTCAGGCACGGTCGCTACGCGCCGCTCCTGAGTGGCTGTCTCCAGAGGAACGCCAATCCGTAATGTCATATCGTGATCTGTCAGTAGTGGCCGTCGCAACGAGTTCTGGCCTGCGTTTCAAGTTACCAACTTCCATCATGTACGAGCGTGCTCAGCGAGCAGCTGAGCACGCTCGTCACCGATTTCACAACCGGCCCGTCCTTCAACTGATACGAACTACGAAACATGGAGAGTGCCAGAGTCTTCCCGAAATTCATATCTTGAATCGATGCTCGACCCCGCATACGTCGGACGGAGCCCTCCCTGTGCCCGGACTTTTGGCAAAATGGCACATCTGTGAACCAGGACATTGACACCACATGCTTCCCAAAGCGGAATCTGGACGACAACCCAAGCAACACCGCTCGCACGTGACACGGGAGCGTATCGCCCACGCCACCATTGAACTGCTGGGCGAAATCGGCGAGGCGGGTCTGACGCATCGCGACGTCGCAGCACGCGCACAGGTCTCGCTTGCGACCACGACCTACCACTATGCATCGAAATTCGATCTGATCGAACATGCGTCTTCGGTACTCCTCGATGACTACGTGACCCGCTTTCGCGGCTTCGTCTCGCGGCAGGCAGCACTTACGTCGGGTCGCACCGCGTTCGATCGGTTTCTGGTCGACCTGTTACGCAATGCTGTCGGACGGGAGCGGCTGCGATCGATTGCCTGGTGCGAAATCATGCTCATTTCCGCTCGCAATGACAGCTCCCGAACGCTGGCGACCGCCTGGTATGCAAAGCTCAGGGAAATCTGGACCGATATTGCCGCGCTTCTCGGTGCAGACAGCGAGCCGCTTTCCGTCCAGGTAACGATCGACCAGATCATCGGCTTGCTGTTCATCATCCTGTCGCTGGGCCTGACCCCGGATGAGGTTTCAGCCTGTTTTTCAACCGGTCTGGACATACCCGCCACCGCACCGTCGCTCGATGCCTCCCCCGCGCCGGAAGAGGCCACCAAACGCAGCAAAGGCCGCGAGACCCGCGAGCATTTGCTGGATGCGGCCATCCGGCTGATGGCTTCGCACGGTGCCGGCGCCGTGACGGGGCGCTCCGTCGCGTCGAAAGCCGGCGTCGCCCCGGCCGTCCCGTCGTACTACTTCAAGCCCGTCAGTACGCTGATCCATGCGGCGCGCGAACGTCTCTACGAAGCCGCAAAGATGCGCTACCGTGAAAGCGCAAGCGGAATCGATCTCGCAACCGCATCGCTGGATCAAATTGCCGACCTGACCACGGCGACCCTTACCAGGGAGGTCACGCAGTTCAGCGACTTCAACCTGGCAACGCTTGCGGTCGAAGTGGAAGCCGCGCGACAGCCGACGCTCAGACCCATGGTCGGTCAATGGGTCAGCGACCGGAGCCGCGCCTGGCATCGGCTGCTCGCCAGGTTCAATGACGACGCTTCGACAGCAAACGGGCTCCTGATTGTCAGCCTCTTCACCGGCATGCAAATACGCTTGCTGGCAACGGGCGCAGGGGTCGCGGCACTCAGCGAGCTTCGACCCGCGTTCATGGTGGCGTTCGACATGCTGGGGTACGCAAGGCAGCCCGTCAAGTAAAATTGTACAAGTGATCGAAAAACAATTGACTCGGTTCAACCTGCCTCATATCATGGGATGACTGCTCCTTAATGATGAGTAGTTTTACGGCATTTGGCACACATCAAATTTGTACAAATGTCTACTTTTTGAACGGATCTGCAACACGGAATCGTCAGGACCATCTCGCGGATGGCGACTTCTTGCGGTGCCGCGATCAATCGCGCACCGCGCCCTGGATCCCGCCGCGCACGTTCACAGGCCACGACAAAACCATCACCAACGAGACAACCCATGAAAATTGACCTGACCAATCGCGTTGCGATCGTGACCGGCGCCGGTGCCGGTCTCGGGCGTGAGCATGCTCTGTTGCTTGCGCGTCTGGGCGCAAAAGTCGTTGTGAACGATCTGGGTAGCGATGTGAACGGTCGAGGCGGCTCCGCCACCGCCGCACAGAGAGTCGTTGATGAAATCGTCGCCGCCGGTGGCGAAGCGATTGCGAACAGCGCATCGGTGACCGATGCCGAACAGGTTCAGCAAATGGTCGATCAAGCTCTTTCGCAGTGGGGGCACGTCGACATTCTGGTGAACAATGCCGGCATCCTGCGAGACAAGAGCTTCAGCAAGATGACGCTCGATGACTTTCGTGCGGTGATCGAAGTTCACTTGATGGGATCGGTGAACTGCACCAAGGCCGTGTGGGACGTGATGCGAGAACAGCAGTATGGTCGCATCGTGATGACGACATCATCGTCGGGGCTGTATGGCAATTTCGGGCAATCGAACTACGGTGCCGCAAAGATGGCGCTGGTTGGCCTGATGCAAACCCTGGCCATCGAAGGCGAGCGCTACAACATTCGCGTGAACTGCCTTGCTCCAACGGCCGGCACACGCATGCTCGAGGGCTTGATGTCTGCCGACGTCCTCGACGCGCTGTCACCAGCCTCCGTCAGCCCTGGGGTCGCGCTACTTGCGAGCGAAGCGGCGCCTACCCGGATGGTGTTGTGCGCCGGCGCGGGCAGCTTCGAGGCGGCACATATCACGTTGACGCCTGGCATCCATCTCGGGACCGGCGAGCAAGTGCCTCACCAGCTTGCTCAACGTCTCGACGAAGTGGCAAACCGAAGCGGCGAGACTGTTCCGACGTCGGGCGTTGCCCAAGGCGATCTCGAATTGAAGAAGGCCCGCATCGTGGTTGCGAACGCCGAGGGGCATTCCCATGCATGACGCGTCCAGTACGACTTCAGGCAAGCCTGACGGCAATCCGGACGGCCGCACGACTGACAGCCATCACAATGCGGGCGCCCCGCTCACACTGTCCCAGCTATCGGCACTGATCGACAAAGAACTTGGCGAATCCGAATGGTTCGCCATTGATCAACCTTCGATCAATGCATTTGCCGACGTCACCGGTGATTGGCAGTCGATTCACGTTGACGAGGAGCTCGCGCGCGTGGGGCCGTTCGGCGGCACGATCGCGCACGGGTTTCTCACGCTTTCATTGCTTTCCGCGATGGCTTTCAACGTTCTCCCGACGCTCGACGGGCAACAGAATTCCGTCAATTATGGATTAAACAGCGTGCGTTTCATTACCCCGGTGCGCAGTGGGGAACGCGTTCGTGGACGCTTCACGTTGAAGCAGGTCACGCAGCGAAGCATCACGAGCATTCAGCTGACCATCGGTGTCGTCGTGGAAATCGAAGATCATCAAAAGCCCGCACTTGTGGCGGAGTGGCTGACACTGATCAACACGTAACATCCAGCGAATCTTCCGGGATCCATTGTCTTTATTTGTCTGGATTCCTGAATTATTCACCTGCTTCGCGACACTCGTGAAGGTCGCGGCACATTCATCAATTCGATTCCATGACTAGCGAACTCACCCTCTCCCGCCGCGACCTGGAGTTCATCCTTTTCGACTGGCTTCAAGTCGAATCGCTGGCTCGTCGCCCCCGGTTTGCCGGCCAGGACCGATTCGACTACACCTCCGTGCTGGATGTGTACGAATCCCTCGCCACCGACCTTTTCGCGCCGCATAACAAGAAGAACGACAGCAACGAGCCTTCATTCGATGGTGAACGCGTCACCATCAACCCGGAGGTGGGTGTCGCATTGCGCGCATTTGCAGACGCCGGTCTGGTCAGTGCCGCGTTCCCCGCCGAGTGGAACGGCATGAGCCTGCCGAACACCGTGGAGCGCGCCGGTATGGCCTACTTGCTTGCCGCAAACCCGGGAACGGCAGGCTACCCGTTCCTCACCATTGCCAACGCAAACCTGCTGATTGCGCACGGCGAACGGGAGCGCGTGGAGCCCTACGTCAAGGCCATGTCGGAAGGCCGATGTTTTGGCACGATGTGCCTGTCGGAGCCACAAGCCGGGTCGAGTCTTGCCGATATTCGCACGCGTGCGGTCCCCAGTGGCGATGGTCGCTACCGTCTGTTCGGCAACAAGATGTGGATCTCCGGTGGAGATCATGAGATTTCGGAGAACATCGTCCACCTGGTGCTGGCAAAAATCCCCGATGAGAACGGCCAGCTTCCTCCGGGGGTTCAGGGCATATCGCTGTTCACCGTTCCGCGCAAGTTGATCGGCGCAGACGGACTGCCTGGTGAGCGAAATGATGTCGTACTCGCCGGCATCAATCACAAGATGGGTTACCGCGGCACCGTGAACTGCGTGCTGAACTTCGGCGAGGGCCGCTTCCGTCCGGAAGGCGAAGCGGGTGCCATTGGTGAAATCGTTGGCGAGCCCGGCAAAGGGCTGGCCTACATGTTCCACATGATGAACGAGGCGCGCATCTCGGTCGGCCTCGGCGCCGCCGCGATTGGCTATACAGGCTATCTGCACGCGCTCGATTATGCGAAAACGCGCCTGCAGGGGCGGACACGTAGCGAACGATCGCCAACCTCTCCGCAGGCGCCGATCATTCGTCATGCCGATGTCCGGCGCATGCTGCTCGCGCAGAAGGCTTATGTGTCCGGGGCACTCGCGTTGTGTCTGTACGCGTCGCGTCTCAGCGACGATATCCACTCGCTCGAGGGCACCCACACCCGCGAAGAGGCGCAGTGCCTGCTCGATCTGCTCACACCCATTGTCAAGAGCTGGTCGTCCCAATGGGGTCTCGTCGCCAACGATCTCGCCATTCAGGTTCACGGCGGTTATGGGTACACGCGCGAGTACAACGTCGAGCAGTTCTATCGTGACAACCGGCTCAACCCGATACACGAAGGCACATTCGGCATTCAGGCGCTCGACCTGCTTGGCCGAAAGACACGTGTGAACGGAAGTGCGGCCATGACTGCTCTCGACAGGAAAATCTCCAGCACGGTGTCCAGAGCGCGGTCGACCGCCTCGCTGCAACGTCACGCCAGTACGCTCGAATGTGCGTGGGAGCGAATCCGAATCGTAACGAGCAAATTGCACCGGCTCGATGACCCTGAGCTCCAACTGGCGAATGCGGCCACCTATCTTGAAGCATTCGGCCATGTCGTCGTCGGCTGGCTTTGGCTCGATCAGGCGATCGTCGCGGACACGCTTGTGAACGGCCCGACCGGAAGCGACTTCCATCGCGGCAAGCTCGCTGCCTGCGACTACTTCTTCGGATGGGAAATGCCCAAAGTGGCCGGATGGCTTGCCGTGCTCAATCCGGTAGAGACAACCCCACTGAACATGCCGGAGCAGTGGTTCTGAACACTACGTTCCGATTCCATTCCATAGCTAGCACCCAATTTCCTGAGGACACACCATGACTGACGCCGTCATCGTTTCCACCGCACGCACGCCGATCGGCAAAGCGTACCGCGGGGCATTCAACGCAACGCACTCGCCCACCCTCATTGGCCACGCAATCCGGCATGCTGTCCTGCGCGCGGGCATCGAGCCCGATCGTATTGAAGATGCCGTGATCGGATCGGTGCTCAACGCCGGAACGGCCAGCCTCAACGTTGCCCGCAACGGTGTCCTGGCGGCTGGCTTGCCCAATTCGGTCGCCGCGCAAACGCTCGATCGGCAGTGTGCATCCGGTCTGATGGCAATCGCGACTGCCGCCAAACAGATCATGTACGACGGGATGGAGGTTGTCGTCGCTGGCGGCCAGGAAAACATCTCTGCCGTACAGACCCGTTATTTCGAGTGGATGCGCACCGAACAGGATCCCAACGTGCTGGCCGCGCAACCGTCCGCATACATGTCGATGCTCGAGACTGCCGAGTTCGTTTCCCGCAAGTACGGGATCTCCCGAGAAGTACAGGATCAGTACGCGCTCGAATCGCAGCGTCGCACGGCTGCCGCACAGGCGGAAGGTCGCTTCTCGGACGAGATCGTCCCGATCACCACGCAGATGCTGGTGGTCGACAAAGCCACCGGCCAAACGTCACCGAAGGAAATCACGCTCGCGCAGGATGAAGGGAATCGCCCCGGCACGACGCTCGAATCGCTCGGCGCCCTCGCGCCGGTAGTCGACGGCGGCGTCGTGACGGCCGGCAACGCGAGCCAGCTTTCGGATGGCGCCAGCGCCTGCGTCCTGATGAATGGAAAAACCGCACAGCAGCTCGGTGTGACGCCTCTTGGCATCTATCGTGGCATGACCGTCGTCGGCAACGCGCCCGAAGAGATGGGCATCGGCCCCATCTACGCGATCCCCAAGCTGCTGAAGCTTCACGGACTGAAGGTGGAAGATATCGGGCTGTGGGAGCTTAACGAGGCATTTGCCTGTCAGGTTCTGTACTGCCGCGACAAGCTTGGAATCGATCCGGCCAAATACAACGTCAACGGTGGCGCCATTTCGATCGGTCATCCGTACGGGATGACCGGTTCACGCCTGGTTGGCCACGCACTGATCGAAGGCAAACGGCGCGGTGTTCGCTACGTCGTTGTATCGATGTGCGTGGGTGGCGGAATGGGCGCAGCCGGCTTGTTCGAAGTGGCCTGACTCTCTACCGCATATCTACTGCATATACTGCTCGTTGCCGATCAGCCCGATCTTCGTTGCGCCCACGCGCTGCGCCGAAGCCATCACGGCGGCAACGTCCCGGTACGGCGTGCTCCGGTCGGGACGCAGATGGATTTCGGCCTGGAGCGGCTCGGCCGCCACTTGAGCGAGCCTCGCTTCGAGCGCGGCTTTGTCCGGCACGGCCGCACCGTTCCATGTGGTCACGCCATCGGCGCCGATATCGATCTGCACCACTTCCGGCTGCGTGATCTGCGGTGGCGGATTGCCCACCGGCAGGTTCATCTTGACCGAGTGCATCTGGATCGGAATAGTAATAATCAGCATGATCAGCAACACCAGCATCACGTCGATCAACGGCGTGGTATTGATGTCGACCATCACGTCCGGCTCGCCGCCGGAACCGCCCGACGATACGTTCATTCCCATGATCTGCTCCTCCCGGCTACCCGCCGCGCGCCGGCGGCTCAGTGATGAATGAGACCTTGTCGATACCGGCCCGCTCGCAGGCAGCGATCACGCGCCCGATAAACTCGTAGCGCGTGCTCTGATCGCCGCGCACATGCACTTCCGGTTGCGGCGTCTGAACCGACACGGCCTTCAAACGCGCCAGCAGCGCGGGTCCGTCAACCAGGCTCTCGCCCCAGAAGAAGTCGCCGTTGCGATTGACCGCGATCTCGATGCTCTTCGGCTGGGCCTGCAAGGGCTGCACGGTTTCTTTCGGCAAATCCAGCGGCACGGTGTGCGTCACCACCGGAATGGTGATCAGAAAGATGATCAGCAACACCAGCATCACGTCGACGAGCGGCGTGGTATTGATACTGGAAATGACTTCGTCGTCATCCTCGCCTTGCCTCACGTTCATCGCCATGGCCTGCTCCGCTCAGTCGACCAGCGATGCAACGCGCACACCGTTGCGCGCCGGCCGCTTGCCGCCGGCCAGCACCACCACGTGCAACTGCGCGCCAAAGGCCCGGACACGCTCCATCACCGCCTTGTTGCGACGCACGAGGAAGTTGTAGCCGAGCACGGCGGGAACCGCGACCGCGAGGCCGATGGCCGTCATGATCAGCGCCTCGCCCACCGGCCCGGCAACTTTGTCGATGGACGCCTGGCCCGCCACGCCGATTGCCGTCAGCGCGTGATAGATACCCCATACCGTGCCGAACAGGCCGACGAACGGTGCGGTCGAGCCAACCGTGCCAAGGAACGCAAGGCCGTCCTGCAGGCGGTTCGACACGCTGGTAATCGCGCGTTCGACCGACACGTCGATCCACGTATTGCGGTCGACCGCTTCGAGCAGCGCTTCGTCGTGGTGCTCGCCTGCCTCGATCGCCGTTTCGGCAATGAAGCGAAACGGCGACGTCGCCTCCAGTTGCTGTGTGCCCTCCACAAGCGACGGTGCGCTCCACAACTGCTCGTCGGCGCGTTTCGCGCGGCGGTTGGCGCGCATTTGCTCGAAGAACTTGGTAACCATGATGTACCAGCTGCCCATCGACATCACCACCAGAAGAATCAGCACGAAGCGCGCAACGAAATCGCCGCCCGCCCACAGCGCGCCCAGACCGTACGGATTAGCAACACTAGCCGAGGTGGCGGGCGCCGGCGGCGGAACCGGACGATCGACGGCCGGCGCCGCCGTTTGCGGCGTGGCCTTGGCCGCAGCCGACGCCGATAACGCCACGTTCGCCACGGCGGCGCTGGCCTGCGCATGCGCGGCGAGCGGAGCGCCGAGCGTGCTCACCGCGGCGGCGGTCATCATCATGCTGGCCGCGAGTGCGGCAATAGAATGCTTCTTCATGTCTACTCCATTGAACGATCAAAGTCCCTGCTCGAATCCACGATTGCGGATCCCGTCTGGCGCCCCGGTCAATTCAGATTGAACGAGAACGGAACCTGCACACGAACAGCCTGCTCCTGCGAAATGCAACTGAACCGCCTGACCGCGTTAAGCGCGGCGCGATCCAGAATAGGGTCGGCCGACTGCACGACCCGCTCATCCGAAATGTGGCCTTGCGCATCGACGACGAACTCGATCAGGACGTTGCCCGTGATGTTGTTTTCCAGCGCCTCGCGTGGATAGCGCAGCGAAGCGCGCACCTGATCGGAGTTCGGGCACACCACACCCACCTCATGGCTTGGCGCCTTCACCGCCACCGGAGCGGGCGGCGCCTGCACGACAGGCGCCGACACCACCGGCGCCGGCTGGTGCGCGATGGTTTGCTGCGCCGCCTGCACCGGCACTTCCGGCGGCGGCACGAACGGCCGCGGCGGCGGTGCAAGCTTGGGCGGCGTCAACTTGGCGACCGGCAGCGGCGGGGGCGGTGGCGGCGGTTTCACCGGGACGATGATCCGGGCCTCGATCGGATGTTGAATGACCTCCACCACCCGGGTGGCAAGACCGTTGAGCAGCGCGTAGATCACCACCACGTGCAACAGCAGCACGACCGCGATACCGCCAAAGCGGCGCACGGGACTGCCCTGCGGCTGCCCGAACTGGCGCGGCTGTCCCGCCATTCTTGTTTGCGATGCCAGATGGCCAGGCATATGTATTCCCCTCGAATCGGCTCGGGCGTTAGAACGGCGCGCTCAGTTGCACACCGATCGTGCGCGGCTGGATGACGGATGCCCAGACGGTTCCGCCCAACGGTACGTACGCCGTATTGGCGGACAGCAGACCATCGCGATTGAACAGGTTCCTGACGAACAGCGACAGGCTTGCGTACTTCAGGTCCACGCCGAACTGCAAATCCGTCACGGCGTAGGCCGGCAGGATGAAGTCAGGTGCGCCGGTCGCGCCGGCGAAGCTCGAATGGCGTTCGCCCACGAAGCGTTCGCTCACCGTTGCGGAGGCCGGATAAGGGCCCATCTGGAAACGCCGGGTCGCGGCCAGCGCCGCGGAAAACTTCGCCGTATTCGGCAGCAGATCGCCAGCCTTCGAGCCGACGCTCGGAGTGCCTTCGGTCAGATAGGCGTCGATTGCGGACAGCGAAGCCGTGAACGACCAGGCCGGTGTCGGACGAAATGCGCCTGACAGCTCCATGCCCTTGATGCGAGCGTCGCCTGCATTGATGAGTTGGGCGATGCCGTCGACTGCGCCGTACTGCTGAATATTGCGCCATTCGATGTCGTACGCGGAAAGCGCCACCGACAGGCGGTTGTCCAGCAGATCGGCCTTATAGCCGATTTCGTAGTTCCACAAGGTATCGGGCTGGTAGGTCGGATTGCCCGCAATCAGCTGCCCTGTCACGGCACTGACCGCCTTGCTGTTGGGGCCGCCGGGCCGATAGCCGCTCGCAATGCGCGCATACACATTGCTCGTTGGCGTCAGCTTGTAGCTGGCCGTAAACATGTAGGTCTTGCTCGTGTCGGCCGACGATCCCGGCGCGGAGAAAGGAACCGGCACCAGCAAGCCACCCGTGTCCTGACGAAAGTCCTGGCTGTTGTGAGCAATCCGCATCCCCGCGGTCAACGCAATGCGCGAGTTCAGGTTGTAGGTAAGGTCTCCGTATGCGGCTACCTCCTGGTAGCTTCCCGCATAACCGGCAGTCTCCAACTCGAAGGACGGCGCGCCGCCAAGGCCCGTTGCCCGGTACACCTGCATGGTGTTGCTGTGTTCATGGTCGTAATACAAGCCTGCAACCCATTCCAGCTTCTGGTTGCCCGGCGAGGTCAAGCGGAACTCCTGAGTCACCTTGTTAGTGCTGACGTTGGACGAAGCCGATACCGCGCTGACGTCGAACCCGCGGGCCGCGAGAATGGGACCGTAGAAGGGCGTGAAGTCGAGCTTGGAGGCAGTCCGAAGCGACTGGTACGCCGAGATCGAGTTAAAGCGCGCCCATCCAAAATCGTATTCGGCGTTGGCGGTATAGAACTGGTTGCTCTGGTGATACGGCTCGGGCGAATCGAGGTTCTTTGTCAGCGCGCCAAAGACCGGCTGGCCGTTCATTCCGTAGTCCACAAAATTCTGGCCGTCGCTATTGATGTTCTGCACGGTAGCGGTAAAGCGGAATGTGAGCTTGCGGGTGGGCGTCAGGAGCACCGACGCGCGCATTCCGGTCGTATCGTTTTCGTTGATGCGGCTTCCCGCATCCGCGCCTACGGCATCGATAAAGCCCGCGCTGTGGGTATTGAACGCGGATATCCGTACCGCGGCGACATCGGACTTCAGCGGCACATTCAGCACCGCGTTGGTCGTGTTGTTGAGTCCGCCGTGCCACGTCGACGAAAAAGTGGTTCCCACCTGTCCGGAGAAGTACTCTGTATCAGGCTGATTGGTGACGTATTTCAGCAGCCCACCCATCGCGCCCGCACCGTACAAGGTGCCTTGCGGCCCGAACAGGATCTCGATGTGGTTCAGATCGAGCAGCCCCATGTCGAATGCGAGTGCCGCGCCGCCCCCCGACACCGTGTTCGAACCCAAAGGTGTGTCGTCCACATACACGCCCACGGTCGGCCCGACATCGGTGCCCGCCGTCACGCCGCGCATCGAGATCGTGCCCTGACCCGGTCCACCCCCGCTGTTGAAACCAACGCCGGGCTCTGAAGACAGGTAGTCGCTCAGATTGGTCGCCCCTGACTTCTGCAGACTCTCGCTGGACAAGGTATCGACTTTCATCGGCACCTCGCGTGCCGGTTCACGACGCCGGTTAGCGGTCACCTCAACCGAATTGAGCGTGACGGCGTTTGACCCGCTGCGCTTGCCCGCAGCCGCGGCGGGTGCTTGCGCGGCGTTCGCCGCAGGCGATACGGTCTGCGTGTCGGTCCCTGGCGCGGAAGGCGCCGTCTGCGCCGCCACCTCCGCTGTCGTGAGGAACAATTTCATGACCGAGACGGCAACCAGCGTGCGTCCAAGAAAAATCGGTCCCGGTATGGCACGGCCCCTCTTGCTTCCCATCTGTATGTCCCCTTCCCTTCCGGTCGAAAAATGTGAATGTGCTTATTCATCTCCCGGACGACGCGATAGCCGGACTGCCGGCCAACTGCTCCTTCGCAAGCGCCCGCTCAACTGACACCAAGGTAAGCATCCAAATTGCGCGGCGCTTTTGCGGATCGCCGAAAAACATTGGCCACCGTCTTTGGATTTTTTGTGGTCCAGGGGAACGGCGCGCAGGCATGCCGCGGCCCAGGCCGCGAGCCCGTTTGGCAGGTTTTTACGGGGGATCGCGACAGACAAACGTGTCGCATTGCTGACGAAAGCGCGAATACCGGAGCGAAATCTCCGGTACGAGCGCAGCAGACGGGCAGTGTATGGATCGCCGCCGGGATGGCGTACTAAAGCGCCTGCGCGCGTGTTTCGCAACCCGGCTCGGGCCGGGTCCGGAAGGCGCGCAAAACGAGGCTAAGCAGAATCACGCTGGCCAACGCAGCGGGAATGCCGAGCCAGGCAATCCCCTTGATCAGCGCGTAGGCCGACCCATGCAGCGCGTCGGAAATCGTACCCACCGCGGGAACGGACACCGCCTGGAAGAAATACGTGATCAGGGATGAGGTCCCGATGACTCGCCCGCGCAAATGCGGCGGAGCGATATCCTGAAGCAGCGTAGGCGTGAGCGCGGCTCCGGCGATATACGCCGCGATGATGCCGATCATGCCGGCCAGCAACATCGCCGACGTCGTGACAAGCGACAGGCACAGAAGCAATATCGCCGCGAGCAGCGCCATCCAACGCCCGATCACCACAGGCAGCATTTGCCCATAGCGCGCCCGCAGGAACCGTGCGCCAAGCGCACTCGCCAACAGGCCGATCGCGGAGCCGCCGCCGACCGCAATGCCGCTATAGAGCCCGGATTTCGCCAGGTCCACGTGGAAATCGCGAATCAGCGAAACCGGAGCCCAGCCGAGAATGCCGCCCACATAGAAGGCCGACAAAGCGTAGCCCACCAGCAGACAGGTCAGCATGGTCCCGGAACGCCGCCAGAACTGGGTCAGCGTTTCCGGCGGAGCATGCGCGGCGTGCGCCGTGGCGCCGCCGCGAGGCGGATGGCCAACCAGCGCGAACAGTCCCGCAATGACGGGGCCAGGAACCGCGACAATAAAAAACGCCAGCCGCCATGGCTCAATCGACAACGTGTGCGCCAGCGGCGCGGCCAGACTGAAGATAGCGCCGGCACCGGCAATGCCGAGTCCCGCACCGAACAGCGCGACCGCAAAAAAGATCGTGTTCGCCGCGGTGCGAAGCCGCGGCGGAAACAGATCCGGAAGCAGGCTATAGACGACCGGGCCCAATCCGGCCTCGCCCACAGCAAGTGTCAGCGTGCAGAGAAACAGCATCCAGCCTTGCGTGACCAGACCACACATCGCCGTGCCGCCGCTCCACACCAGGATGCATATCACCAGCAGCCAGCGGCGGTCAAAGCGGTCCGCCAGCCATCCGAGCAAAGGTGACGCCACCGCGCTGAAAAGAATCGGACCGAATCCCACGATCACGCCAAGCCCGGTGTCGCTTAACTGGAAGTCCCGCTTCAAGGGCTCGACGGCCAGCGTCAGCATTTGCCGGTCGGTGATGCCGAGGATGGCAATCAGCGCGAGAATAACCAGCGCAAACCACGCGCGCGACATGGATGGCGACTGGACGGCTGGGCCGGCCCCGGCTGGGTGATTCGTCCCCTGACGATTTTTCATGCTCGGCTCACTTATGCTGGATCGTCCTCGAGACGGATTGCCGCCAGGTGGATCGGTTTCCCGGTTGCGCGGCTGGACACGGCTAGACACTGCTACAGGGCAGCCTCGTCGAACGGCCACATTGGCCGCGTCAACTTTGCGTAGTCCTGTGGTTTGAAATCGAGGTTCAACGAACCCGGCGTTTCGCAGTAGTACACCGCCCGGGCCAACGGTCCGAATAGCGCGAGGAAATGCTGGCTCGACTTCACCACCACGATGTCGCACTGTGTCAGGTCGACGCCAAGATCGGTGAAGCAACTGGTGCTGTAGGTCTGCTGCCGCGTCGAATTCACCACCACCAGAATGCCGTCGATATCCAGCAACACCGTGAGTCCGAGCGTCGCCCCGGGGAATTTGATCTGGTCGGCATGCTGCGACAAACCATCTGCCACGGCTACGACTTTCGCCACGACATCGAGCGGCTGCCCCGCGCGCGAACTGGTCTTGCCGCCCAGCCGCAGGCTCACCGTCGCCCCAACGCCCGCGTCGCGGGCAAAGGTCGCGGCGATCGGGTCCCAGATCATGCCGAGAGCGACGTTGCGCAAGCCCCGCTCAAGCAGGCCTTCAAGGATGAACGTCGAATCCGAACCTGCGCCGCCGCCGGGATTGTCGGCCACGTCGGCGATCACAAAGGGGCGTCCGGCTGTTTCCTGCGGCGCGGCCTCGATCTGGTCGAGAATGCCGGGCAGCGGCTGCCGCAGCGCAAACGTCTCATCGCGCACGGCGGCAAAGCGCTGCGCCAGTTCCCGCGCATGCAGGCGCGCCGCTTCGGGCGCGCCGTCGCTCACGATCAGCACGCCGGCGCAGGTATCGGCGATATCGGACCACGGAAAGCCATGAATCAGCGACACCGTCAGGATGCCATCGCGCCCCTCGCGGTCCATGGCGTCCTGGTTGACCTCGGCCATGCGGGGCTCCGTGGTATAGAACATGCCGAGCATCGGGATGCGCTCGAAATGCATCACCGGTCTGATTTCCTTGCGCACCGCGCGCTCGGCAAGGTTGATCAGATCGAGCGCGCGCTCTTCGAAATCGACATGGGGATAGTGCCGGCAGGCCAGCAGGATGTCGCAGTTCTCCGTCATCGCCGAAGTAACGTTGGCATGCAAATCGAGTTCGACGCCGATCACCACCTCAGGGCCGACGATCGCACGGGTCTTCGCCAGCAAATCGCCTTCGCAATCGTCGTACCCTTGGGCAATCTGCGCGCCATGCAGCAGATAGAGCACCATGTCGACCGGCTGCGCCGCTGACAGGCCGGCGAGAATTTCGTCGCGCAAACTCTCGTAGCCGGCCTTCGAGCACGGCGCACCAGGTTCGGCGAACGCAAAGAGCGACGCGCTGACTTCGTGACCGCGCGCCTGTGCTTCGCGCACGAAAGTGCCATAGGCGAGAAGGTCTTTGGCCTTTTCGTCGGGTATGCCATTCGCCGGCCGGTACAACGAAGTCCCCTCGAACGAATACCGGCTGGTCGGGATCGGCGAGAAGCTGTTGGTCTCGTGCACGAGCGCCGCAACAAAGATACGCATGGTCGTTCCTGATCGGTTAAAAATCGAATGTCGATAGCGCGCGGCTACAGCGCGCGCTTATGAAAGCGTCCCGCATGCATGATGACCGGCAGGCGCTCGCCGCCCTTGGCCAGCACCGAGATATCCGCCAATGGATTGCCGTCCACGACCAGCAGGTCGGCATGAGCGCCGGCGCGGATGCAGCCGAGGCGGCCCTCCTGGTTGAGCAACTGCGCGTTCACCGTGCAGGCCGAGCGGAGAATCTCGAGCGCCGGCAGCACCTGCGCGCGCAGCGCGAACTCGCCGGACTGGAGCTCGTTCATGCTGCCCATCAGATCGGTGCCGAAGCCCATCTTGACGCCCGCCCGATGCATGATCTGCAGCCCCGTCATCGCCGCCGCGATAACCCGCTCCAGCTTGGCGAAATTGGCCTCTGGAAGACCCAGCAGCTTGCCCCGCTCGTGCAACGCGTACTGGACCGCCATGGTCGGCACCACGAATGCGCCGCGCTCGGCCACGAGTGCGGCGGTTGCCTCGTCGATCATCGTGGCGTGCTCGATCGAGCGCACGCCGAGCTCGACGCAACGGCGAATCGCAGCCGTGGGGTGACAATGTGCAGCGACGTATTTGCCCGCGCGAACGGCCTCGTCCACCGCCGCGCGGACTTCGTCATCCGCGTACTGGCAATACTCGATCGGATCGGTGGGAGACATCACACCACCGGAAGCCATGATCTTGATGTGCGAAGCACCGCGTCTGAGTTCCTCGCGAACCGCCTTGCGCATTGCGTCGACGCCATCGACAATCACCGCGAGCGCGTCCATGTGGCACGCGCAACCGCACATCGCGTCGGCCGCATTCAGATCGTGATCGCCCGGCCGCATGTCGCCGTGACCGCCGGTTTGACTGATCACGCGCCCGCCGTAGAACAGCCTCGGCCCTTGCAGCAGCCCTTCCTGCAAGGCGGTGGCGAGCCCGACGTCGCCACCGCCCACGTCGCGCAGCGTGGTGAAGCCACGGTCCAGACAGCCGCGCAGGAAATTCGTCGCACGGTGCGCCAGGTAGGTGCCCGGCCGCTTGACCAGTCTGGCGATGTCGAGACCCGCGCCATAGACATGAACATGCGCATCGATCAAACCCGGCATCAGCACCTGGCCGGCGCAATCGATCACGTCGGTGTCGCCTGAAACAGTCAACGGGGACGCCGAGACTTCCTGAATCGAATCGTTGACGACCAGCACGTCGCAATTATTGAGCAACGTGCTCGACCAACCGTCGAATACGTTAGCATGACGAAATAGTGTTTTTGCCATAAAGATAGATGGTTTGAAGTCGCTCGACGGTTAGCGTGGCCGCTTGGCTTGACCAGATAACCGGCGGACTGCCCGCAAGCGCCTGACAGCGAGGCATTGCCAGTCGCGTCAAGCCGAACCGCGCATATAGCGCAACCGTGTCTGCACCGCATCAGGACGGCTGCCATTTCCGCTAAAGGAAATCAGCCCCAGCCGGCCGCTGATACCGCATAACTGCGCGTCATTCGCGCCCGCCGGCGCGAACAGACCATCGGCAACAGGGACCAGATCGAGGACGAACGTCGAACCGCCGTCGAAAGCGAACCGGGTATCGGCCTTGTCGAACGCTTCCCCGGTGCTCGGCCAGACCATGGTCCGATGAAACTCTTCGTCCATGTGCGCCCAGAAGGCTCGCGCCGAGAGCCGGTCGTCCTGCGCGTCGATCTGCAGGCACAGGGGAAAGTGGCGATAGGTGCCTGCGTAGCGCGACGGGAGATCGCTCAATGGCGCGCGGACGAACGGGCTAACGGCCTCGTGGCCCAGATGCGCCAGAACCGTCAGCAATACCCGATCGTGCAGGGCATTCGCGCCCGGGCCCGTGCCGGCGCTCACTACAACCAGATCGAGCTCCGGACAAACCGCGAAGCTGCTGGTCGTGCCAAGCGTCGTGCCGCCGTGCCAGAACACGGTCACGCCGCTGACCGGCACCTTCCACCAGCCCAAGCCGATCGGCGGAACGTTCGGCGTCTTCATGTCGAACGTCACCGTCTGCATGGCGGCGATCAGCTCGGACGACAAGACCCGTTGGCCTTCGATCGAGCGGCCGCCGGCAAGATGCGCGCGTCCGTACGCGAGCAGGTCCTTAACGGTGGAAATCGGCGTGGAGCCGGCTCCGGCCAGCGAAGCCGGCAACATGAACGAATGGCTGGCCTGCAGCCTGCCGCTCGCGGCATGAGCAAACGCGCCCACCGCGTGATGATGCAGAACCGCCTGCTCGACCGAGGTACACGACTGAAGCATCCCGCAGGGGTGAAACAGTTCTTCTTCGAGCGCCTTGTTGAAGTGCTTGCCCGACAGCACTTCGATCAGCCGCGCGGCGACCACGAAACCGGCGTTCGAGTAGTGAATCGCGTCCCCGGCTGCAAACAGCGTTCCGAAGCCGGACAGACGCGCCACATAGTCTCTCGTCGCAGCGGGCCCGTATTCGGCCATCGGGCTGAAGCTATCCGCGTCGATGCCATTGGTGTGATTGAGAAGCTGCCGCACGCTCAGACGCTCCGCGGCGCCGGACTCGCACAGCCGGAACTCCGGCAGATGCGCGACCACCCGATCGTCGAGGCTGATCTTGCCGGCCTCGACATAGCGCAGCAGCAGATGGGTGGTCAGCACCTTGGTCACCGAGCCGATCTGGAAACGCGTATCGACGGTCATCGGCGCGCCGGTGTTCAGGTTCGCGATGCCGCGCGCCAGTTCGATCTGTTGACCCTGGTGGTGAACTCCGGCGACATAGCCCGCCACGGCAGCGCCCTCCACCGCTTTCTCGAGCAATTCGTCAAGCCGGTCCTTCAGGATTTGCATAGCCATTTTCCTTGGGTAAAGACAGGACGTCGCCGTCCGCGGTGCCAGCGGTATATCCCGGCGGCACCCTGTCAATGTAATGGCGTTTGCGAAATGATCCTTTTGCCGTCGGCCAAAGCGCTTTCGCATGCGTCCACCGTTGCCCCTCGCTGGCAAGGCCGAACACCTGACTCCGGAAATCCGCGATAGTCTCCCGGCTGCGCGCAAAAGCACAATGCCACCGGAACCGCTATGTTCTCAAACCTGTGGCGGGTCGATGAGACGACTCATTGCTACGGCCGTTGATGCACTTCATCGCCCGGATCACCCTATAGAACAGAGGAGTTTAAATGCGGAAATTGATCCCGTCGTTCCTAAGCCGTGACTGGGCAGGCCTGCCCATTGCGCTCGTGATCGGGCTTGCGGGCGGCGCTTGCCTCCATGCCGGCTGGCAGCGGTCCGGCTATGGGTTGCTGGGCGTGGGTATCGTGCTGGCGATCGGCTCGCTCTATCACCTGGCCTACATGGCCCGGGTTCGCGCCGCCTGCCCGCCTCCCGGCAAGCTGATCGACATTGGCGGCTACCGTCTGCACGTGCTCGCCGAAGGCAAGGCCACGACACTCCCCACGGTCGTCTGGATGCCCGGCGTTCATGCGGGCGGGCTGGCGCTGCATCACTTGCACCGCGCGCTGCGTGAACAGACCCGCTCGATCCTGATCGATCGGGCCGGGACCGGTTGGAGCGATGCCGGCCCGTTTCCGCGCAGTACCGCGCAAGAAGCGGACGAAGTGATTTCGGCGCTGCTGCGCTCGGGCGAGACGGGCCCGTACGTCCTCGTCGGCCATTCGTTCGGCGGCCTGCTGGTGGCCAACATCGCCCGCCGGCGTCCCGAACTGGCGTGCGGCCTGGTGCTGCTGGACGCGACGCATTTCGACTTCTTCAATTACGCGCCGCCGCAAATCCGCCCGACTATCATGACGACACTCGGGAATCTCAACGGGATGCTGCACCTGTTCGGTTTGCACGCCGACGCCTTCGAGGTGCTGGGACGCCTGAAGTCCGACGTCAGGCAGACGCTCGATCTGATAAAGCGGCACCTGGGCGAAGCCACTTCGATGGGTTTCAAGAAAATCGAATTGAGCTCGCGCCCGGGTTTCAGTTCCGCTTCGATCCTGTCTGAACTAAGCATCGAGGGTTGCGCGCGAGCGGGCTTCGATGCGCTAGTCCACGACGGCGAATTGGGCGCGTTGCCGGTCTTCGTGGTGACACCGCAGGACGCCTCCGAAATGCGGCCGGCGGACCGGGCCGCCGCACTCAAGCTGCGCAGGAGCACGGGGCTGGACGAAGCGGGGTTCGAACGATACATGGAAATGGTCACCGCGGTTCGCAGGCGCTACCTGGCCACCTCGTCCCGTTCGGAACACGTCTTTGCGCCGGCCGGCGCCGGGCATAATTTCCCCTACGAATCTCCGGAGTTCGTCGCGCAGGTGGTAAGCAGAATGTTGCACACCGCTGCCCGCGCCAGCTGAACGACCGGTCTCAGCCGGCCGTCGGCAACTTGCCGGCTGCTCCGCGCGAACGCAGCGCCCGCGGCGACACGCCAAACCGTTTCTGGATCGCGACGGAAAAGCTGCTGGGGTGGTTATAGCCGACCGCGTAGGCCACGTCCGTGATCGGCACACCCGGCTCGCTCAGCAAGCGCAGTGCGTGCTGCATGCGCAGTTCATGCGTGTACTCGTAGACGCTCTTGCCGAGCAGCGCGCGGAACCCGGCACACAGACTGCTGCGGCTCAGGCCGACCTGGCGCGACAACGTATCGAGCGGCGGCGGCGAGATGAAGTGCTCCTGCAGGATGACCTGCGCCTTGCATACCGCGCGCCGCGTCATCCGGCTCAAATCGCCACGGAGTGCATCGTCGTCTGCGTTGCCGGCGAAACCATGCAAGGATTCGATTGCGCGGGCAACGATCTCCAGGCTTCTCGCATGGAGATAAATCGAGCGGCTGCGTCCGTCGAGCGAGCAATCGGAGACGTCTCTCAGGCACTCCAGCAGATCCGGCGGAATGGGCGCCGAATGAATGAAACTTTCGCGCAGCGTGCCCTCGGCGAAGTGCCGCATGGGAGCGGGCAGGCTCGCCTCCGCGCCGGCATAGAGCGCACGCAGGGAATTC
This sequence comes from Burkholderia sp. Ac-20353, assembly GCF_017104785.1. Taxonomy (NCBI): domain Bacteria; kingdom Pseudomonadati; phylum Pseudomonadota; class Betaproteobacteria; order Burkholderiales; family Burkholderiaceae; genus Burkholderia; species Burkholderia sp. Ac-20353. The sequence continues at coordinate 19,791 of NZ_JAAGPL010000051.1, forward strand.
AGGTGCACATAGATGTTCGTCACCTCGTGACGCCCCTGCTCGACCACCTCGCCCGGCGGCATGCCATCAGGCTCGGCCACCATGGTAAGCGAAGGACCCTCGAGGTTCACTTGCCGGCCGGCGACTGTGTAAGACCCCATGCCACGGCGGCCTAAGCGTATGCGCAAGGTATTGCGCCCGCTGGTGCGCCTGCGGACCACGCGTGCGAAGTTGACGTCGACGGAGGCCATCCAGCAGGCCGGCGATTGCGCATGAAACTCCGTCCACCCGTCTGCATAAGCGTTCGTATACTCGACCCGATAGTGATGACCGCTGCCGATCTGCTGAATCGCGGCGCACGGAAAATCCGGTACGGAAACATCACCGGGCGGAATCATCAAATCGTTACTCAACGTGTCGTAGTCGAGGTACGGCGAATATAGATTCTGCAGCATGGATGCAGGACTCCGGTAGCGGCCTCCCGCCCGTCCAGGGAGGCAGACTCAGGGTTCGCGTTGTCGTCAGAAACCTCCTTTTATATCAAGACAGAAGTTCCGTCAGGAAGATGTGTTTACCCGTGCGGCAAACCGGCAAATCACGCTTTCGATATGCGTGAATCAACGTGATCCGGCTGCGTTGCGGGAATCAGATATCCCAAAGCAGCAAGGCTGCTGCATGGCACATACAGTTGTTCGGATTCGCTGGTTCGGCAGCCTGTGCGACGCGCTGGAGTTCATTGGCGGCGTGCCGGAGCTGCTGGTGCCCGACAACCCAAAGGCGCTGATCGCGCGGCCCGACCGTTACGAACCCGGACTGGGCACGACCACGCAGGACTTCGTGAACCACTACGGCACTGCGATGCTGCCGGCGCGTCCGCGCAAACCGCAGGCCAAATAGTAAAACCGGCCCTGGTAACAGCAATTCGATACCATCGGAAAGGGCCACGAACCTTGACCAAAACCTGGCCAAGTTAAGCAGAAATAGTCCCCAAAAGGACGGGAAGTTCAGCTCGTTAATGGAAGGCCACCACCGCAAGCCGTTGATTTAACTTAACTTTAATTTCCACCGGCTTACGGCGAACAGGAATCGAGATCAGTTTGGCTGCAGGTTTCTCGGCAATAGCAGCCAGCTTCAGTCAACTGCGACACAGCAGAATCCTCAGATAGTACGCAACACGCGGCTGGCATCAATTGCACTCGAACTGCCCTTCTGGCATGGACTGATCTGGATCCACATTGACGCAAATCACCTACATGGCGCCTACACGTCTGGAAAAAATGAAATTCCAAGCAAGCACATAGATACAAACACCTGAAAAATAAGCGTCTTTATAGACATGCAACCATCACACATCCGGATCCGGAATCCGCGCCGACTGAATCACGACCAACGTGTCGCCGGCCTCGATCCGGCACGGCGGATCTTCATAGAACGAATGAATCTTCCCGCAGCGATCGAGCCCGACGACGATCGCGCCCGGCAGCAGGTTCGTCATGCAGCCGATCTCGTGCTTCTGCGCCCGCCGCTCGAGCAGCGTCGCGCGGCCGCGGGTCGACAGCATGTCGTTGACGAACGGCACGATGTAGCGGCTGTGCACCGCGTCCGCGAGCAGCAGCGCGCCGATCTTCGTCGACGACACGATCACGTCCGCGCCCGCCTGGCGCAGCTGCCGCTGATACAGATTCTCCTGGATGCGCACGACGATCTTGGTATCGGGCGCGATGCTGCGCACCGACAGCGTCAGCAGGATCGCGGTCGGATCGTCAGTCACCGAGATGATCACCGCCTTCGCCGCGCGCACCTGCGCCTGCTGCAGCAGGTCCTCGTGCGCGGGATCGCCGAGCAGCCCCGTCACGCCGAGCGAGGTCGCCGCCTCGAGCGCCTGCTGCTGCGCATCGATCACGATCACCGTCGCCGGATCGACGCCGCTCTCGAGCAGCTCGCGCACGGCGATCGAACCGGAGAGACCGTAGCCACATACGACGATGTGATCGGTCAGTTGCTTTTGCAGGCGTTTCATGCGGAATTCCTCGACCACGCGCTGGATCACGAACTGATATGCCGTGCCCAGGAAGATGAACCAGATGCCGATGCGGATCGGCACGATGAAGAACGCATCGATCAGGCGCGCCCGCGCGGTGACGGGCACGATGTCGCCGTAGCCGACCGTCGCGACCGTGACCATCGTGAAATAGACAAGGTCGGCGATGTTCATCGGCGTGCTCTTCGTCGAATCGCGCAGCCCGTCGCGGTCGAGGTACAGCACGAAGAACGCGAGCGCGCACAGGAACACGACAACGCACATCCGGAACAGCAGCGTGCGCCGTGGCGACGTCGCGGGACGCGTGAACAGTGTGCGCGTGCGCGGCGCCTGCCACGGATTGCGGGCGCGCCGCAGACGGGAACGCAATGACCGGCGTTGTGCGGATGGCGAGGCCAACGGGGGATTCTCCTGAAGGATGCGGACTCGATTCTACGATGGGGGCGCGTGCAACGGGCGCATGCCCGGCGCGCGTCACAGCATGCTGCGCGGACGCACCATCGTCCCGTCGGCGAAGCGCGCCGCACGGAACGCGGACAGGTCGAGCGACGGCGCGCCGGTGTCGATCCATTCGGCGAGCAGCCGGCCGACGATCGGCCCCATTGCGAAACCGTGACCGCAAAAGCCCGTCGCGATCGCGAGCCCCGACGGTGTGCCGGGCGCGTCGATCACGGGGATGCCGTCGGGCAGCACGTCGATCAGCCCGGCCCACGCCTCGACGATCTGCGCATCCTTCAGCGCGGGAAAGATCGCCTTCAGCTTCGCGAGCGCGCGCGGCGCATGCGCGCGATTCGGCTGCGGCTGCGGATCGCGCGGCTCGATCGGCCCGGGCCCACCATCGATGCGCGCGAGCACGTCGCGCCACGCCGCACCGTTCAGGTGCAGCCGGAATTTCTCGCGCTGCGACCAGAACTCCGGCCAGAACAGGCTCAGCCCGCGCAGATGGCCGAGCGTCAGGTCGACGTCGGCCTGCATGTCGTCGGCGAGGTTGATTGCGCCGCTCTTGCGCTGGCGGATCCCGAGGCCGTGGCCCCAGATCGTCGATGCAGACACGGGCGGCAACACGTTGGTGCGCATGCAGGTGCCGCGCACCGCCTGCTGCGGCAGCCGGATGCCGACGCCGTCTAGCAGGCGATAACTCGTCGCGCCAGCCGCACAGATCACGCGCGACGTGCGGATCGTGCCGCGCTCGGTGACGACGCCGACCACCGCGCCGCCGGCCGTCTCGATCGCCGTCACGCCGCAGCCTTCGAAGAAGCGCGCGCCTGCTTCCGTCGCGCGCGCGGCGAACGCGGCGGCGACGCGCCGCGGCTCGGCCTGCCCGTCGCTCGCCGTATAGAGTCCGCCCAGCGCCGGCGCGGCGAGTCCGTTCACGTGCTCGTCGATCTGCGCGCGCGTCAGCGTGCGCGTGTCGAGCCCGTGCTCGCGTGCGACATTCAGCCACGCCTGGAACGACGCCCAGTCGGTTTCGTTATCCGCGATATACAGACAGCCGCCCTGACGCCATTCGAGATCGAAACCGAGAGCCTGCTCTAATCCCTCCCAGATCCGGATGCCGGCCATCATCAGTGGCACTTCGGGTGACTCGCGCCCCTGCTGGCGCACGAAGCCCCATGCGCGCGTGGACTGCTGCCCGGCGAGCCGCGACTTGTCGAGCACGACGGCCTTCAGGCCGCGCAGGCCCAGGTAGTACGCGGCTGCGCAACCCATGATGCCGGCGCCCGCGATCACGACGTCCGCGTCGGCGGGAAACGCCGCTTCGACGCGAGTCAGCGTGTCGTAAAGCGGATAAGTTGTCGTCATTGTTTCTTGTTAGTGAGTAATGACCGGAACGCGCGCCGATACACGGTTACGTTGCGAAACACCTTTCACACAATCGCATGTTTTACTACGAGGAACCGATGCCATTTTGCGGTAAAGTTATCTTTTCCGCGCGTGGCCGGTCGGCTCGCCATTGGACGTCACCGAGATCGTCCGCCGATTACGCCGCAAGGCGTCGTTCTGAACGTCATTCGACCCGATCCGCTCCCGTAGCATGACCATTGAAGCAATAACCACGGATTCCCTCGCGGTCGCCGAGCGCGTGCGCGAGCTGATGACCCGCAACGGCATCGGCAAGCGTCAGCAGACCACCGAGCTGTGTCGCATCCTCGACCTCAGTTTTTCCCAGGGCCACCGCAAGCTGCGCGGCAGCAGCCCGTGGACGCTCGCGCAGATCAAGAAAGTCGCCGAAGCGTACGGCGAGCCCGCCGCGCAGCTGTTCGGCGCACAGACGCTCGACCCCGGCATGGTGGGTGCGTATTCGCAGGAAGCCGTGCTGTACGCGGGTGTCGCCGAGATTCCATGCACCGCGTGGATCGGCGCGCCGCTCGAGGCCGGCGCGCGGCCCGAATTCGTCGCGTATGAACAGCACGGCCGCTGGCGCGTGCTGCGCCATACGGGCGTGCTGTACCAGAACGCGTACGACGTGCACAAGATCGAGATCTATCCGCGCCGCGCCGAAAGCGACAAGCTGGTGGTCGCGGTGATCGACCCCGACCGCGTCAGCGCAACCGAACTGTGCCGCTATCTCGAGCGGCAGGGCTTCGCGACGGCCGCGTTCGACGGCCTGACCGCATTCGTCGACGCGCTGCAGGGGCAAGCCTTCGACGCAGTCGTCACCGAATGGCTGTTCGACGACTGCACGGCCGCCACCGCGATCAAGGCGGTGCGCACGTCCGACAATCCGGGCGCGCCGATCTTCGTGCTGACGGGCGACCTGCTCACCGGCCGCGCAAGCGAAGCCGACATCAGCGAAGTGATCCGCGCGTTCGACGTCGTCTGCTACGAAAAACCCGCGCGCATGGCGATTCTCAGCGCGGATCTCGCGAAACGCGTCGCGCGCAGCTGAACGCCGCCGCGCGCCGGCTGAATGGCTGAATGGCCGGTTGGCTGGATAGCCGAATAGGCGAATAGGCGAATAGGCGAATAGCTAGCGCACGCTGCGGCGCCACGGCCGCGAACAGGTTCCTCAGTACAATAGCCGCACCTGTTCACGCCCACCCGGCATCCGCCGCGACCGACGACATGGCCCGCCTGATCCCCGACGACTGGAAAAGCCTCGCCGCCACCGGCGCGGCCGAACGCGAACGCGAAACGCTGGCGGCGCTCGAACACGCGCTGCCGGACGACTACACCGTGTATCACGGCGTCCACTGGACGCGCGCCGAGCACGGCTTCTCCGTGTTCGGCGAAGCGGCTTTCGTGGTGGTCAGCCCGGCCGGGCGCATCCTGCTGATCGAGCAGAAAGCCGGCTTCCTGCGCGAAACGCCGAAGGGACTCGTGAAGGTCTACCTGCAGACCGAGCGCAACGTATCGATCCAGCTTGCACGCACGCAGGAAACGCTGCACCGGCGCCTGACCGCCGCGCTCGGTGCGGGCATGTACGGTGTCGACGCGCTGCTCTACTGTCCCGACTACACGATTCGCCAGGCCGCCATCGCGGGCGTCGCGCCTGAGCGCATCGTCGACGCAACACGCAAGGCGCAGCTCGCACAGGTGATCCAGCAACTGCTGCCGGCCGACGAGCCGCGCGTCGCGAACGCGCCGAAGATCCACCATTTCCTCGCCGACGAGCTCGCGCTGACACCCGATACGAGCGCACTCGTCGGGCAAGCCGGCACGCTCGTCACGCGGCTGTCCGGCGGCCTCGCCGCGTGGGCGCGCCAGCTCGAGTTCACGCCGTTCCGGCTGCGCGTCACGGGCACCGCGGGCTCCGGCAAGACGCAGCTCGCGGTGCAGGCGATGCGCGACGCGATCGCCGCCGGCCGGCGCGTGCTCTACGTGTGCTTCAACCGGCCGCTCGCCGACTATATCGCGCGCATCGCACCGCCCGGCGCGAAGATCGCGAACTACCACCAGCTGTGCGACTGGGTCGCGCGCGACGGCGGCTACACGCCGGACTTCCAGGCACCCGACGCGTTCGAACGGCTCGACGCGCACTTCGCGGCAACGCCGGTGCCGGACCGTTGGCGCTTCGATGTCCTGATCGTCGACGAAGGGCAGGATTTTCATGCGCCGTGGGCCGCGGCGCTGGAGCGCCTGCTCGCGCCGGACGGCGCGTGGTGGTGGCTCGAGGATCCGCTGCAGAACCTGTACATGCGCGAGCCGGTCGCACTGCCGGGCTGGGTCACGCTGAAGGCGCTCACCAACTATCGCAGCCCGCGCGACCTGCTCGAATTCGTGCGGGACATCGTCGGCCGCGTCGAGCCGCTGGCCGCCGAGCTGCGCTCGGGCAGCCCGTTCGACGGTTCGGATCCCGCCGTATCGGCGTATGGCGAAGACGGCACGTCGGGCGCCGCGCTCGCCGACGCGTGCATCGACGCGACCAAGCGCGCGATCACGCACGCGCTGTCGCTCGGGTTCCGCAAGCAGGATATCGCGGTGCTGTCGTACCGCGGACGCGAAGGCTCGGTGCTCGCGCCGCTCGACCAGCTCGGCCCGCACCGGATCAAAAGCTTCACCGGCAAGTACGATCTGTTCGGCAATCCCGAGTACCGCGAAGGCGACGTGCTGCTCGACTCGATCTATCGCTTCAAGGGCCAGTCGGCGCCGTGCGTGATCCTCACCGAAGTCGATTTCGATGTGCTCGACGCGCGCGCGGCACGCAAGCTGTTCGTCGGCGCGACGCGCGCGACGATGAACCTGCTGCTCGTCGCGTCGTCACGTGCGGCTGTGCAACTGACGGCCGCCTAGCGTACCCTCAGGCACCGTCAAGCACCCTCAAGGACCTTCAGCTACGCCCAGCCACGGCCGGGCGTGCGGCTGATCAGGCTCTCGTCGGCCCCGGTCGGCCCGGGCCGGCTCCCGTCCACCCGCGTCAGGCGACGCGGAACGCGCCCACCGCGCGGCGCAGCCCGTCGGCCTGCTCCTCGAGCGACGCGGCCGCGGCGGCCGCCTCCTCGACGAGCGCCGCGTTCTGCTGCGACACCTGATCCATCTGCGACACCGCGCGGTTCACCTGCTCGATGCCGTCGCGCTGCTCGTTCGATGCCGCCGCGATCTCGGACATGATGCTCGTCACGCGCGTGATCGCCTGCTGGATGTCCTGCATCGTCGTGCCGGCGACGCCGACGAGCCGCGTGCCGTTCGCGACGCGCTCGACCGATTCGCCGATCAGCGTGCGGATCTCCTTCGCCGCCGACGCCGAGCGCTGCGCCAGCGTGCGCACTTCGCCCGCGACCACCGCGAAGCCGCGGCCCTGCTCGCCGGCGCGCGCCGCCTCGACCGCCGCGTTCAGCGCGAGGATGTTGGTCTGGAACGCAATGCCCTCGATCGTGCCGATGATGTCGGCGACCTTCTGCGAGCTCTGGTCGATCTCGTTCATCGTGCCGATCACTTCGCCGACGACCGTCGCGCCTTTCGACGCGATGTCGGACGCGCTGTCCGCGCAGGCCTGCGCTTCGACCGCGTTGTCGGCGTTCTGCTTCACCGTCGCGGTGAGCTGCTCCATGCTCGCGGCCGTCTGCTGGAGCGCGGCCGCCTGCTCCTCGGTACGCTGCGACAGGTCGGTGTTGCCGGCCGCGATCTGGTGCGTCGCGGTGACGATCGCTTCGGAGCCGTGCGTGACCTGGCGCACGGTGTCGGCGAGGCTGCGCTGCATCCCCGTCACGCCCGTGACCAGTTCGGCCATCTCGTCGTGCGACGACCAGCGCACTTCCGACGTCAGATCGCCGTCGGACAGCCGTTGGAAATGCGTGAGCAGCCGCGACAGCGGCTGCGTGATCGCAAAGTGCAGGCCGATCGCGCAGCCGAGGCACGCGGCGAGGCCGCACGCGATGCCGGCGATCGCGCCCGCGCGCAGCCAGCTGTAATAGGTCTGCGCGGTGTCGTAGACGTCCTTGCCGCGCGCCGCCTGGAAATCGTCGAGCGCGTTGGTCGCCTGCGTAAGCGCGACCGACAACGGCGGCGCGACCGTCATCAGCAGCCGGTCGGCCTCGTCGCGGCGGCCGCCCCGGATCGCGTCGATCATCGGCTTCAGCGCCTGGCCGACCAGCGCCTGCCGCGCGGCGTCCATCCGGCCGGCGAGCGTGCTTTCGTCGCCGTCGTGCGGCAGCGCCGCGTAGACGCGCCACGTGGCGTCCGCCTTCGCGAGGTAGCCCTCCGCCTTCGAGACGGTGTCCTGCACGTCGGCCGACTCGGGGTGCAGCATCGCGCGGTCGAGCGTCGTGCGCACGATCATCAGGTTCAGGCTCGTCGCGGCGAGCGCGCCCTTCGCGACCAGCTGGCGCGTAGACGCCTCTTCGAGCGCGCGATTCGAGCTCTGCATGCCCGCGAGGCCGATCAGCCCCGAGACGACGAGCAGGCCCGCGACGAGGCCGAGCGTGGAAAAGATCCGGGTTCGGATCGAGAAACGGGAAAACAGGGCGTTCAGGTTCATGACGGCACGTGTGCGGTAAGAAACGCCGCGGCAGATCGGCACACGGCATCCGGGATTACGGTTTGCCTGCAGAAAACTTGAGTCCGGCTCCGCTTTTTCCGTGATGCAGGTCAAATTCGGGGCCGTCCCGCGGACGGTCCCAATGCCCTGTTACGGTGCAAAAATCTATGCGTCGCAAAATTTGCGGCCGCGCTCCAACTCCCGACGGCACTCGGCCACGATACGTTCGAGCAACTCCGCGCAGGTAGGAATGTCGCGGATCAGGCCGACCACCTGGCTGGCCCAAACGAGCCCGCCATCCACCTCACCGCTTTCGAGTGCCGCACGCCCTCGCGCACCGGCGACCAGCGGCTGAATATCCTTGAACTCGCATCCGCCGGGGCGCCGTTCGAGCGCAACGACCTCGTTCGAAATTGCGTTCTTCAGCACCCGGCCGGAGTTATGAAGCGTCCGGAAAATGAGCTGCGTGTCTCGTTCGCTCGCTGCGACCAGCGCTTCCTTGATTTGCCGATGAATCGGCGCCTCTTCCGTCGCACAGAAGCGCGTTCCCATGTTGACGCCCTCGGCGCCAAGCATCAGCGCCGCAGCCAGGCCACGACCATCGGCGATTCCGCCCGACGCGATCAACGGAACTTTCACTTGATCCGCTGCCGCCGCGAACAGGACGAAGCCGCCGACGTCATCCTCGCCAGGATGGCCGGCACATTCGAATCCGTCGATGGAAATCGCGTCGACGCCATTGCGCTCCGCGGAGAGCGCATGCCGCACCGACGTACATTTATGAACGATCCTCACGCCAGCCGCCTTGGCCTTATCGATAAACGTCTTCGGATTGTTGCCGGCGGTTTCCAGGACTTTCACGCCGCTGTCGATCGCCGCGTCCAGATAAGCCTCGTATGGCGGAGGGCTGGATGACGGCAAGATTGTCAGGTTCACCCCGAACGGCTTGTCGGTCATCTCGTGACAGCGTCGGATCTCGGCCGCGAGTGCCTCGGGTGACGGCTGGGTCAGGCTCGTCAGCACGCCGAGTCCGCCGGCATTCGATACCGCCGATGCAAGTTCGGCGCGCCCGACCCATTGCATGCCGCCCTGGATGATCGGATAACGAATTCCCAACAATTCGGTCACTCTGGTCTTCATATCGGTCCTGCCTGCTCAAAAATTTCCGGGTTCATCGTTCCGGTCAACATCCGGCCGCCGCCGGCACCTGGTGCGTGGGATTGCCCCACTCGAATCGGGCCGCTCGGCACACCTATCGTCCGGAAAAGACGGCCTTGCGCTTGCCGAAGAAGGCGGCGTTCGCCTCCTGAAAATCGTCGGTCTCGACACTTTCCCTGAAGCCATCCCGTTCGGCATCGAGGTGCGTAGCGAAATCGTGCTCAAACGAACCGCGCATCAACCGCTTGATACGGCCATATGCAAGCGTTGGCCCTGCCGCCAGCTTGCGTGCAAACGCGTACGTCTCATCGACGAGTTTCTCGTCCTGCACGACCCTGTTGACGATGCCGAGACGCAACGCCTCCGCCGAGTCGAATGTTTCCGACAGCAGTGCGATTTCCATTGCGCGACGCAAACCGACCATTCGAGGCAGGCTCCACGAACCGGATACATCGCAACTTGCAGCCACGTTTGCATACGCAAGATTGAAGCGCGCTCCGTCGGCCGCGATCACGAAATCGCACGCGAGCGAAAGGCTCAAACTGCCCCCCGCAACTGCGCCATGAACACCGGCGATCACGGGCGCATCCAGCGCGGCGAGCACTTTGATGCCCTCGTGCATGCATCTGATGAGTTCCTCCGCCGCTGCCGTGCCACCATCCCGCAGCGCGGCCAAATCACCACCGACTCCGAATGCCTTTCCTTCGCCACGGATCACCACTGCCCTGACACCACGATCCGCCGCCACCGCCTCACATGCTTCGAGAAACGCGGCCGCAGTCGAAACGTCCAGTGCGTTCATCGCTTCTGCGCGGTTGAATACGATGCTTGCCACGGCGCCGTCGCGCATCAGCACGACTCGCGCTTTTTCATCAACGTTCATATCCCGCCTCTTTACTTCGCTGCCATCCGGATCGCACCATCGAGCCGGATAACTTCACCGTTGAGCATCGGATTCTCGATAACGGCCTGCGCGAGCAGCGCAAATTCGCTCGGGCGACCGAGGCGCGATGGAAATGGCACCTGGGCGCCAAGCGATGCCTGCACATTGGAAGGCAGGCCCATCAGCATCGGCGTTTCGAAAATGCCCGGCGCAATGGTCATCACGCGGATGCCATACACGGCGAGTTCGCGCGCAATGGGCAGCGTCATGCCGACAATGCCCGCCTTCGATGCCGAGTAAGCAGCCTGTCCGATTTGTCCATCGAATGCGGCGACCGACGCAGTACAGATTGCGATGCCTCGTTCGCCGTCCTCACCCGGCTCATTGTTCTTCATCGCAACGGCCGCGACGCGAATCAGGTTGAAGGTGCCGACCAGATTGATCTCGACGGCACGGACAAAGCTCGACAGTGCGTGCGGCCCGTTCTTCCCGAGCACTTTCTCGCCGGGCGCAATACCCGCGCAGCAGATGACGCCGTGCAGACCGCCGAACTCGCCGACGGATTGCGCTACCGCGTGCTGCACCGATGCTTCGTCAGTCACGTCGGTCCGCACGAAACGGGCACCGCTGCCCAGCTCGGCGACGAGCGCGTCGCCCGCCTCGCTGTTGAGGTCCGCGAGGACGGCGCGCCCCCCGTGAGCGAGGATCATGCGTGCGGTTGCCGCGCCCAGGCCGCTGGCGCCGCCGCTGATCAAGAAGGTTTTACCGTGGATGTTCATGTGATGTCTCCTGGCCGTCAGCCCGTGTAAGTGCGTCCGAAAATGTTGCGCGCGATGACCCATTTCTGGATCTCGTTGGCGCCCTCGTAGATCTCGCCGATCTTCGCGTCGCGGTAGATCGATTCCAGCGGCATCAGCTCGGCCGTTGCCGAAAGCTCGCGCACAAAGCCGTATGCACCGCACACCTGGATCGCATCGCGCGCGACGTCCACGGCCAGCCGGCTGCCGGTAACCTTGGCCATCGCCGCCTCTATCTCTGCGCTCTCTTCCATGTCGTAGCGGTAGCCCGCCTTCTGATAGAGCGCGCGTGCCTGCTCGATACCGATTGCGTGATCGGCAAACTGGTATTGCCAGTGCTGCATTTTTGCCAGCTCCTGCCCGAACACCTTGCGCCGACACATGTAATCTGCCGCGTAATCGAACGCTGCTTGCGCCATCCCGACGCCAATCGCGCCGATTCCCATCCGACCGAGCTCGAGTACGCCCAAGGCGACCCGGAGGCCCGAGTTTTCCTCATCGATAACGTGATCGTCCGGAACGAAGACGTTGTCGAACACCACATCCGCCGTCAGCTGCGCGTGATTCCCCATCTTGAGATCGGGTCGCCCCACCGAGACTCCGGCGGCGCGCATGTCGGCCAATAGCATCGTCAGCCCGTCGCCGGTACGGCACAGGACGAGGATCCAGTCCGCCACCACCGAGTTGGTGATCCAGCGTTTGCGACCGGTAATGCGCCAGCCGTCGGCGACCTTCGTTGCGACTGTTTGCATCGAGCGCACCGACAAATCGCTGCTGGTCTCGGGCTCGCTTGTGGCAAAGGAGCCGACGAATTCGCCCCGGATCAACGCCGGCAGGAACCTTTTGCGCACCGGTTCCTGTGACTTCTCCAGTGTCTTGCCGACGAGAATCGCTTGACCGTCATACAACGCCGATGCCAGCCCCCGCGCGTAGTAGCCGAGCTCCTCGAGCACGGTAAGTGTCGCCAGGGTTGGAAACTCCAGTCCGCGTCCACCGACATCGGCCGGAAAGGGAATCGCATAAAGTCCAGCACGCGCCATAGCATTGAACATCGCCCACGGAAATGTCTCGCTGGATTCGGTCGTGGTGTTGAGCTGGTGTGCAACCGGACGAATGACATCGTGGGCGAACTCTCGCACCTCGCTGCGGATGCGAAGCGTTTCAGCGGGCAACCACGTGTCGTGGAACAACGTATCCGCTCTACGAACTGGCGGGATCATCTGGTGTCTCCTGACTAAGTGAAAATCACTCTTCGATCCGAAGCGCACAAGTGCCGCGTACAACGGAGAACCACACTTGAAGAGTTGTTTTCCACTACGTTAGAGAATCGCCGACAAACCCTCCCCATACTTTGGTGTTGTCCGAGGGCGGAGCAGCAAGCGGATCCTTTGTACTGACACATGTCGGATCTACGCCGACATCACAACATTCCCAAGGAGACGAACATGCCCCGTACGATGATCGATCAGTTGTCGGCCGCTGCGCAGCGCGCGCCAGACCAGCCATTCTGCTTCTATGAAAACCGTGTAACGACGTTCGGTGAATTGTGGACGCGGTCGCGGCGCTTCGCCGGCGCGCTGAAGGAAATGGGTATTCCGCAAGGTCAACGGGTCGCCTATCTGGGCAAGAACACGGACCGTCTGCTGGAGGTCATCTTTGGTGCCGCGATCGCCAGAAACACGTGTGTCGTGCTGAACTGGCGGCTTGCACTCCCGGAACTGCGAGAGATTCTCGTCGATAGCGGCGCGACCATCGTTTGTGCCGATTTCGAATTCGTCGAGCACGCGCGTCGGTTAGCCGACCAGATCGATGCCGTGACGCGCATCGTGTCCATCGACCTTCCTGCGCGGCCGGATGACGCGCGCGTCATCGATTACGACGCACTGGTCGACAGCGCACCCGTCCTCTCTCCCGATGGCATCGATGCGGACGACGACTTTCTGCAGCTCTATACGAGCGGCACAACTGGCAAGCCCAAGGGTGTGCCGCAAACGCACGCGATGCACCTGTCGCAGCTCGAGCAATGGGAATCGCGAATCGGGCCGTTCCCGGCAGGCGACCGGTTTCTCGTCTTCATGCCGCTCTTTCACGCGGCCGGCATTACGTATCCGTTGTTCGCGATCAGTTACGGAACCCAGGTGGAAATTCACCGGGCTGCCGTACCCGAAAAGATCATTGAAGCGCTCGCCTCCGGGCGCATATCGTCGATGGTCGCGGTGCCCACCGTTCTCTCGATGCTCGTACCCAAGCTGACGCCCGGTGCATTTCCGGCGCTGAAGAGAGTGCACTATGGTGCGTCGGGCATTAGCCGGGAACTGCTTCAAAAGATGATGGACGTTCTCGGTTGCGACCTGGTGCAGATCTACGCCGCAACTGAAACGACGGCCGCGTTGACCATGCTCACGGCCGACGATCACCGCCGCGCCAACGGTGCGCTATGGTCGTCGGTCGGCAAGCCTGCAGACAGCGTGCAACTGAAGATCGGCGCAATCGAAGACGGCCGGACCCAAGCGCCGGGCCAGGTCGGCGAAATTCTTGTCAGATCGAACTCGGTACTGCGCGGCTATTGGCGTAACGAAGCCGCCACTCGCGAAGCCCTGCGCGACGGTTGGTATCACACGGGCGACCTCGGCTATCTCGATGAGGACGGGTATTGCCATATCGTCGACCGCTTCAAGGACATGATCATTTCGGGCGGCGAAAATGTGTACTCATCCGAGGTCGAGAACGTGCTTGCGCAGTTCCCCGAGTTCGCCGAATACGCGGTCGTCGGCACGCCCGATCCGCAGTGGGGTGAGCTCGTCACGGCGTGCGTGACGTATCGTCCCGGCATCGCTCCATTGACGCTGGAGGAACTTCAGTCGCGCGCACGCAACCTGCTCGCCGGCTACAAGGTCCCACGTCGACTCGAAGTCTTTTCCGCCCTCCCGCGCAATCCGATGGGCAAGCTCCAGAAGCACGCGTTGCGCAACGTGATCCGCGAACGCATGGCGCTACCGGCGGTGCGCGGCTTGTAACCTCACCCGAAACCGGTCGGCCGCACCCATGCGACCGACCGTGCGTAATGACAACTTGATCAGTTATGCGATCTTCACGATGACCGACTTGGTCTCGAGGTAATGCTCGAACACCTGCTCGCCGTTTTCGCGCCCCCATCCCGACTGCTTGAAGCCTCCGAACGGGATGGCCGGATCCGGCGAGAGTTGCGTGTTGACCCACACCGTCCCCGCATCGATGCGCTGCGCGAGCCGATGTGCTGCCGACAGGTCACGCGTGTAGATGTGTGCGGCAAGGCCGTATTCGCTGTCGTTGGCGAGTGACGCGAGCTCGTCCAGGTCGTCATAAGGCGTTGCCGTCAGAACCGGGCCAAAGATTTCTTCACGATAGGCCGGATTGTCCGGATCGCTGGTTTTCAGGATCGTCGGCTCGACAAAGTAACCTTCGCGCGCGACGCGCGCGCCCCCCAGCACGACCTCGGCGCCAGCCTGAACCCCCGCCTGGATGCGGCCAAGGATGCTATCGAGCTGGCGCCGGCTCACGACCGGCCCGAGCAGTGTTTCCGGATCGCTGCCCGCTCCGACCTTGAAACTCTTTGCTACCTTCGACATGCCGTCGAGGATCCGGTCGATCGATTGACGCGGTGCAAACAACCGCGTACCGGCAAAACAGATCTGCCCCGAGTTGAAGAACACCGCCTGCGCCGCGCCGGGCACTGCCGTCTCGAGATCCGCGTCGGGCAAGATGATCGTCGGGGATTTCCCTCCCAACTCGAGTGTCAGTCGTTTCAGATCATGCGCAGCACTGCCGATCAGGCGCTTGCCGGTAGCGGTCGAGCCGGTGAAGCTGACTTTCGCCACGCCGGGATGCTCGACAAGCGCTTGTCCGGTTCGGCCGTCACCGAGAATGACATTGAACACGCCGGGGGAGAATCCTGCCTCGTGCACCAGCTGCGCCAACCGCAATGCCGAATAAGGCGTGGCTTCCGCAGGCTTCAGCACGACGGTGCAGCCTGCAGCGAGCGCAGGCGCAATCTTCCATACCGCGAGAACCAGCGGGTAATTCCACGGCACGATGGCTGCAACGACACCCACCGGCTGGCGAATCGTATATGCGTGGTGCGATCCCGCGGGTTGCAACGCCGGCGCGACGGACTTGCCGCCGAGCTTCGAAGGCCAGCCGGCCATATAGCGTAGCCACATCGCGGCGAGCGGCACGTCGACGGTGCTCGCGAATGCAATCGGCTTGCCGTTGTCGAGTGCCTCTATCGCCGCAAGCTCGGCGGCATTCGTTTCGATCAGCTCCGCGAGCCGGTGGATCAGCCGCTCGCGACCCAGTGGCGGCAGGTCGCGCCATGCCGGCGCGACGAATGCAGCCCGCGCAGCCTGGACGGCCTGATCCACGGCGGCTGCGGTGCTACAGGGTATGTCGCCAATCACTGCTTCGGTTGCGGGATCGTAGACCGGCAATCGCTCCGCAGCAGCGTCGTCGAGCCATTCCCCGCCGATGTAGTTGCGGCCGGTTGGAAGTTGTACGTATGAATTTGAACGCGGGAAACTCATGATCGGTATCTCCGTTGAGATGATTCGTTTGGGCGCAATCGTTGCATCAGAAACGGTAGCTGACACCCACGTGCGCGATGATCGGATCGAGCCGAATGTCGGCGTGAGTGGGCGCCCCGCCCAGCGCCGCAACCGAACCACTTGCGGACGTCTTGAGGAAGACCTTGCGCACGTCCGCAAACACCGACCACCGTTTGTTGATCGGCACATCGAAACCTGCCTCGAGAACCGCGCCCCACGCACTGTGCACCTTCAGGCCCGATACATCGCCATCACTGGTTTTGATCACCCACGTATAGTTGACGCCTGCGCCGACATAAGGCCGGAACGGCCCCCAGTTTCCCAGGCCGTACGTGAGCGTCAGGAGGGCTGGCGCATACGTGACCTTGCCAAGATTGCCGGTTAGCGGCGGCACAAAGTTCCTCAGCGATCCTTCTGCCGACAGCCTTGTGGTCGGAGGGACGCCAAATGCGAAACGCGCCGTCCAGTCAGGTGTGATCGAGTAACCGATCTCGATCCCGAACGAGCCGTTGTTTTGCACGCCGATGTCGGCGCCCGGAGCCTGCTGCCCGGCGAGCGTTGCATGCGTATGGCTATTGAAGAAGGCGCCCACCGGACCTGCACGAACAGTCCACGGAGAAGTCTGTGCCATCGCACTCGTGCTCGACACGAGCGTGACGGCGGCAAGAAATGAAATTGGGGAAGCGATTCGCATCGGGTTGTCTCCGCTCTGAATAGTTTTAAGCGCACCACATATGGCGCAACTCAATATTCGTTACCCGATTTTTTTCTCGCACACGACCTAAGTATGGGTCGCCGGCCCAACCATCCGAACGCGAACGTTGCGCAACACGGGCCGGCGTCTGCGCGTTGATGTTCAGAAATTCGATGCGGCATACAACATCGCAATCCCGGCAATGCCGATCCCGCCATGGAGCAGCACCACCCAGAATGGCGCCTTCGACCGAAACAGCGTACGCAACAGCACCAATCCGCCGCTAAAGCCAGCGAGCAATAGCCCGAATGCCCACCATGCACGCGCCGTCGTTGCGGCTTCCCCGTGCAGATTCATCCCGAACAACGCGGCGAGTGCAGCCAGTCCCGCGAGGCCATGCGTGTTTCGGAGCCAGAGCGGCACCCGTCGCCCGCTCAGCTTTCGCAACGCCATCAGTATCCCGCCACACCCAACTGCCCCGAACCCCGCCAGCAGCCATTGTTGAGCAATCAATTTTGTTCTCCTACGTTATGCCGACGCATGCGCTCGATCTCTCGGCCCATGCGTCATTGAATCGAAATCACGTCAGCGACTCCGTTGCGCGCCCCGGCCAGCGACCGACTCGTCAATCGGTTCGTGCTGGCCGTTCATCATCATACCGCCGTATAACCGCCGTCGACCGTGATTTCAGCGCCGGTGATCTGCTTCGACAAATCCGAGCACAGGAACAGAATCGCGTTTGCAACATCTTCCGGTTCGGTCAGGCGGCCATTCGGAATGAGACCGAGCACGAATGCCGT
The DNA here is from genome assembly GCF_017104785.1 of Burkholderia sp. Ac-20353. Lineage (NCBI taxonomy): Bacteria > Pseudomonadati > Pseudomonadota > Betaproteobacteria > Burkholderiales > Burkholderiaceae > Burkholderia > Burkholderia sp. Ac-20353. The sequence goes on from NZ_JAAGPL010000051.1 coordinate 37,141, forward strand.
GGCCTGCTGGGCCGACGCAGCAAGCCCCTCGCTCAACAGCTCCTGAAGACCATTCGCAAGAAGCGGCGTATTGCCGGGCCCTGGATGGACCGAGTTGACACGTACGCCGCAACCCGCCCTCGCAAACTCGGCGGCCATCGACTTCGTCAGCACCGTGAGCCCGCCTTTCGTTGCCGAGTACGCGGCCTGGGCAACTGCCGCGACCTGCCCGAACACCGACGACACGTTGACGATCGACGCACCGCCATGTGCGTTCGCAGTGTGTTCGAGCAGCGGATAAGCGGTCTGGCTGCCGATCCAGACGCTTTCGAGGTTGATCGCGTGCAGTTGCCGCAACTCGGCGACGCTCGTGCGCAAGAACGGTTTCGTCAGCATCTTGCCCGCGTTGTTGACCAGACCGTCGAGCCGACCACCCGCGTGCTCGGCAACGGCATCGATGACGCGCCGCCAATCCGCCTCCGACGTCACGTCATGCGCATGGCTCCAGGCCTTTGCGCCGTGCGATGCACATTTGCTCGCGGTTTCCGCTGCACCGTCACGATCAACGTCGGTGGCCACCACCCATGCACCGGCCTTCGCGAGTTCTTCGCAGGTGCGGCGCCCGAATCCGCCAGCAGCACCCGTCACCAATACGACCTTGTCCTTCAGAATCAGATTGCTCATGTCTCACCTGTTGTTCTGAGCCGCAGCCGACAAGCGGCCGCGGCATTCATTCGCTGCAACACCGCAGCTCATCAATCACCTGCGTATTCCGCGCGTGCAGCCGTACCGCTCGTCGCGCCATTGAAACCTGCTGCACGTAGACCGACACAACGCATGCGTGGCCGGTCGTCACGCCGAATGGTGAAAGCGGAAACGCCAGCGCGCTCCGTCGATGAGGGCCGCGGGCGCCATGAAGCGAGGGCCGAACTCATCGACGAGTTCACCGCAACGCTTGACGAAGTGCTCGACGCCAATGTCATCGATTGCCGACGCCGGACCGCCCAGATAGCTCGGAAACGCCCAGCCGAGAATCGCGCCCAGGTCCATTTCAGCTGCATCGGTGACGACGTCGTCAGCCCAGCAGCGCGCGGCTTCCAGCAGCTGCGCATACAGCAGACGCTCGTTGAGCGCGCGTTGATGCGGCTGACTCGTCTCCGGCAACACATCGACGTGCGACCGGAGCAGTGTCAGATCGAGATGCTTCGGCCCTGCCTCCGGATAGGCGTAGAAGCCGGCGCCGCGCTTGCGCCCGTAACGCTTCGCGTCGACGAGCGCATCGATCAGGCCGTTGACACGCACATGACGATCATCCGCCCACGCACCCTCTTCCTTGCTGCGGAAGAAATGCGCGATGTGATGGAGTACATCCAGGCCGACTTCGTCGGCAAGTGCGAGCGGACCCACGGGCATGCCAAGCGCTACGCCGGCATTTTCGATGCGCACCGGATCGACACCATCGACAAGCAGTCGAATTCCCTCACGGATATACGCGTCGACGCAGCGCGTCGTGTAAAACCCGTAACCATCGCGGACGACAATCGGCGTCTTGCGAATCTGGCGGACGTAGTCGAGCGCACGCGCCAGTGTCTCGCGCGACGTCTTCGCGCCGACAATGACCTCGACGAGCGCCATGCGCGGAACCGGAGAAAAGAAATGCAGCCCGATGAAGTTCTCCGGTCGTTTGCTTCCGTCAGCGAGTCCGTCGATCGGCAATGCCGACGTGTTGGTCGCAAAAATCGCCCGGTCGCCAAGCACCGCTTCGGCCCGGGCGGTGACTTGCTGCTTGATTTCGACATCTTCGACGACAGCCTCGATCACCAGGTCGCAGCCGTCGAACGCGGCGTAGTCGGCCGCGGCCTCGATGCGCGAGAGCACCGTATCGCGCGCGTCGGCCGACAACTTTCCTCGCTCGACATCGGCCTGCAGCGACGCAGCGATCCCGGCGCGACCTGCGTCGGCAATCTCCGTGGTTCGGTCGAGCAGCACCACATCGATACCGGCCTGCGCCGATACCTGTGCGATTCCCGCTCCCATGAAACCCGAACCGAGAATGCCAAGCTTGCGCACACGTGATGCGGGAACGTCGGCCGGACGGCGCGCCAGCTTGTCGGCCGCCTGCCTGGCAAAGAACATCGTACGGATCAGATTTTGCGCGGGACGCCCCTGAACCAGCGTCACGAACAATTTCTGCTCGAGCTTGAGGCCCTTGTCGATCGGCAACTTCACACCCTCGTACACCGCGCTCAGGATCGCGTGGGGCGCCGGATAGTTGCCGCGTGAGCGGGCCTTGGCGGTCGCGTTAGCCGTTGCCCACGCAGCCGAGTTGGCCGGCGTGTACGAATCGCCGCCCGGGATACGGTATCCCTTGCGATCCCACGGCGCGACCGGATCGACCTTGCCGTCGCGCAGCGCCTGGCGCGCCGCATCCAGCAGCCTGTCTGCCGGCACGACGTCGTCGACGAGTCCGGTTTGCAGCGCAGCAGCCGCGCCCAGATCGCGGCCGTCGACGAGAAGCGGGAGGCTTTTCACGATGCCGATGAGACGCGGCAGCCGTTGCGTTCCGCCCGCACCGGGCAGCAAGCCGAGCGTGACCTCAGGCAGGCCGAATTTCGCAGACGGCGTGTCCGCAACCACGCGGTAATGCGTGGCCAGCAACAATTCGAGTCCACCGCCGAGCGCCATCCCGGGTGCCGCGCCGACGACCGGCTTGCCAGCCGTCTCGATATGCCGGAACAGGTCGCCGTACAGCGCGATTCGCCGCATTGCGGCGCCGGTATCGACGCCCGGTTCGACGAACCCAGCCATTTGCGCGAGATCGGCGCCCGCGAGAAAGCTCGACTTGCCGCTCGTGATGACAATGCCGTCGACCCCTTCATCGGCGATTGCCGCATCGAACGCGGTTCGCAATTCGGCAGCCAACTCCTGCGTCAAGACGTTCATCGACCGTTCGGGCATGTCGATGGCAAGAACGGCGATGCGCTCGCCAATAGTCGTAGTGATCATGATTTCTGCAATTGAGAAAAGTCGATAACGCGCGTCAGACGCGCTCGATGATCGTCGCCACACCCATACCGGCGCCGATGCACAGCGTTGCAAGCGCGGTAGAGCCGCCCGTGCGTTCCAGCTCGTCCAGTGCAGTGCCCAGGATGATTGCTCCGGTTGCGCCAAGCGGGTGTCCCATCGCAATGGCGCCGCCGTTGACGTTGACGCGCGCTTCGTCAATGCCGAACGCATCGATGAAACGAATCGGCACCGCTGCGAACGCTTCGTTGATTTCGTAAAGGTCGATATCCTTCGCGTTCATGCCGGCGCGCTTGAGCGCCTTCTGCGCCGCGAACGACGGTGCGGTCAGCATGATGGTCGGCTCCGAGCCGATTTCCGCGAACGCGCGAATTCGTGCGCGCGGCTTGAGGCCTGCTGCCTCACCTGCGTCGCGGCTGCCGAGCAGCATCGCGCAGGCGCCGTCGACGATCGCGGACGAATTACCCGCGTGGTGGCGATGCTCGATGCGCTCGACTTCGGGATAGCGGGCGATTGCCAGCGAATCGAAGCCCGCCTTCACGCCGAGATCGGCAAACGATGGCTTCAGCCCCGCGAGTGCCTCGACGGAACTTGATGCACGCACCATTTCGTCGTGTTCGAGCATGACGTCGCCAAGCACATCGCGCACCGGCGTGATCGATCGCGAAAAACGCCCTTCGGCCCATGCGCGCGCCGCTCGCTGGTGGCTACGAACGGCGAACCGATCGAGTTGCTCGCGGCCATAGCCCCATTTGCTCGCCATCAGGTCCGCGCTGATTCCCTGCGGGATGTAGTGCGTAGCGAACGCGATATGCGGATCGACGCTCCATGCGCCACCATCCGACAGGATCGGGACTCGCGACATCGCCTCGCAACCGCCCGCGATGACGAAGTCCGCAGCACCCGCGGCAACCTTGCCGGCGGCCATGTTGACGCTTTCGAGGCCCGATCCGCAAAAACGATTGACCTGCACACCGGCAACCTCCTCCGCGTACCCGGCCGCAAGCGCGGCCACGCGGGGCAGGCACTGGCCCTGCTCGCCCACCGGGCTGACGACACCGAAAATGATGTCGTCGACCAGCCGGGTATCGAGCGTGTTGCGCTCACGCAGGCTGCCAAGGACCGTGCCGGCAAGATGAACCGCGGTCGCCTCGTGCAGCGAACCATCCGGCTTGCCGCGTCCACGCGGTGTACGGACATGATCGTAGATATAAACAGTGGACATTTGAGTTCCTGTGAACGCGCGCGGCCCGCATTGCGGTTGCCGCGATGGATGATGGGAATTGCACGCCCCGACGAAGCGGAATCAGATTCCCGAAGGTTCGAATTTGTCGGCGTGAATGCGATCGGCATCCACGTTCAGTGTGCGCAGGCGCTTTTCGACCGCCTCGACCATCGGCAGCGCGCCGCACACGAATGCAGACAGTGAGCCGTAGTCGACGCCCAGATGCGCGTCGAGCACGGCCGTCACCAGCCCTCGTCGGCCTTGCCATGCACTGCCCGCCGGCTCATGCGACAGGACAGGAACAATCCGCACGCGCCCGGCACGGCCAATCTGTCCGAGTCGTTCGAGCCGGTCCAGTGTGAACAGGTCGGCGGCAGTACGTACACCGAAGATGATCGTGACGCGATGGTCCGGATACCGATTGAGGCGATCCTCGGCGATCGACAGGATCGGCGCGATACCCGTGCCACCGGCAATACACAGCGAGTCGCGTGGCGTGTCATCGATTCCCATCTGCCCGAACGGCCCTTCCAGCCAGATTCGAACGCCGCGGCGGTCTTTCGCTGCAAGCCATTCGGAGAAGCGTCCGCCCGGCAAGCGCTTGATCAGGAAGCCGACGTCGTCGCTGCCCGCTTCGCTCGCCGGCGCATCGTAGAACGAGAACGAGCGACGCACGAATGAACCCGACACGGCCAGCGCCGCGTACTGGCCCGCCTCGAATTTCACGGGCTGCTCCAGCTTGATTCGCAGATCGACGACCTCGCCGGGCAGCATGTTCCAGCCGCTTATCGTGCCGGGAATCGACTTCGGCAGCACAACTTCGTGATCGAGGAGATCGACGTCGATCGTCAGATCGGTTCGGACCTTGGCCTGGCACGCGAGGATGTAGCCGTCGTTCAGTTCCTCGTTGGTGAGCGGGGAAAGCGCAAAGTCCACGAGCGGGCTGATCCGGCCCGAGACGAGCCGCGTTTTACAGCGACCGCACGTGCCCACCCGGCAGTTGTGCGGGTAGTTGATTCCCTGCTCGAGGGCGGACATGAGCAGCAGGTCATTGCGGCCGACGTCGAACCCTTCCGCGCCATTGCTCAACGTAATGCGGCAACGCCGCGCCTGCGATTCGCCAGATGACGACAGCTTCGGGTCGAGCTCGACCACGACGGTTTCGTTAGACATGATATTTCCCGGTGATTTCGATCAACCGCGTTCAGATCACGGCCGCATAACGGGCTCGGGCTCGCGCAACTTCGGGGTACTCATTGAGCTCCTCCCACCCGGCGCGAATGTTCTCGGCCTCCGCGATCTCTCGTTCCTGGGGGCTCGCATAGTGCCGATCCCAGTCGCGCAGCAACGGCTTGACCATCCTGAACCAGAGCGGCGGAACGAACGCGAGCAACAGGCAGATCAGGAACTGCGGCTGCTTCGGGCCGTCACGGTCCGGCACCAGCTCGTAGAACGGGCGATATCCGTCTTCGTGATGCCCCCGGTGATTGGTAATTTCGAGTGCGAAGATTCGAATGAAAGGCGTGAGGTGATTCCAGGTCTGGTGCGCTTCAAAACGGCCGGGCTTGCCGGTGACGAGGCCATAGTGCTGGGTATAGTTGAAGATCTCGAGGAACATGCGCGGCCCGAGGAGGCACACCGCGACGACTGAAGCCGCGCCCGACCGGCCTCCGATTGCATACAGTACGGACACGAAACCGACCAGCAGCGCCACTCGATACACCCATGCATTGCGCGGATCCCACCACTGGCGGTTGCGCTTGGTCCACATGAGTTTTTCGAGGTGGTACGACTCGACGATCTGCCCGTAGAACGTGCGAACGAGGTGCGCGTAAAGCGCATCGCCGCGACGCGCATAGTCCGGATCGGCCGGCGTCACGGTGCGCACATGATGCGTGACCACGTGCGTGATCTCGCGCCACGGATCGAAGATCAGCACCATGCCGAGCCGTCCCCACCAGCGCATCAGCGTGTTTTCTCGGTGGAACATTTCGTGCAGCGACGGCGCGACCACGACGAACTGGATGAACATCATCGTCACGAATGCGCCGATCTTCTCGGACGTGCCGATGAAGTGGCCGGTACCGACAAGCCTCGCGTAAAAAAACACCAGGCCGAATCCGATACCCAGCTGGACTGCGATGATCGTGTCGTAGAGCCACGGAAAGCGGGTATCGCGAACGGAGTAGTCCGGATCGAGAAACCCGTCCAGAAACAGGAACGCGAACAGCACGCCCGCGCCCAGCCACGTGTAATTGCCGCCGAGCCAAAGCCCGTACGCCGTTACGGCCAGTAATGCAGAATTCAGTGTGTACTTCAGGTAATCAAGCATGACGTCCTCCATGTTTGTCCAAACGAGCGTCTGTGCGCTATGTCATCCAGTTTGGTCAAACGAGAGGGCGAGCAACCCAACCGTTAGTCGGGGAGTCGGCATGCTGCACTGCAATTGCAGCGCAGCCCCGTCACCTCGTGAGCAGGTTCAGCGAGCGTGCCCGCGCCAGCGCGGACGCCCGATTCTTGACGCCGAGCTTCGTATAGAGGTTGTACAGGTGCCACTTGACGGTCGCCACCGATAACGAAAGGCGATCAGCAATTTCCTGGTTGGACAGCCCCGCGTCGATCAAGCCGAGCAGTTCGAGTTCGCGCACGGTTGGCGTTTCTCCAACCATGCCATTGCTGTCGAGCGCCTGAATTTGTTCGAGAACCGGGTTGCCCGTCACCTTCAGCCCGGAGCAGAGGTCGGTGAAGAAACGGCGCTCCTCCTCGGTGACGAATGGCCAGTCCTTGGGCCGCGTATCGTTGACGAGCCCCGCGATCAGATCCATGCGGTCGCGAAATGGTCTGAGATACCGGCGCCGTGCCGCCAGCGATATCGCACGCGTCAGGTGACGTGCAGCCGCCACCGGGTCGTGCATGCAGTGGCTCAACAAAGCCTGGTTCAGCGCGAGCTCCACCAGGCGGCCGCTACGCCCTGCCGTCCGGGCCCTGACGGTTTCTTCGCCGATGAGCGCACCGGCCTGCTTGAACTTCCCGGATGCGATGAGCAGATCCGAAATGGTCGCGTCGATCAAGTCGCGCAAGCTTGCGTCATCGACAGCATGTTCGACCGATACCGACATGGTGTCGCCCGGCTGCCCGATGCCTAGCGTCGCAGCTTCGTGCAGCGCCTCGTCGATTCTCCCGAGCTGCAGCAGACGTCGCGTAATGAAACACGACAGCATCATGCTCAACCGCGCAGGGTAGACAGACGCAATTTTCCTGAGTGCCGGCAGACCGATGCTGTCACTATCCTGGCCGCTCCACATCTTCACGGCGGCATCGAGGCCATGGGCAGTCGTTTCGACGATCCCATGGGAAATCGCCTTGCGAAGCCCACGGTCGAGCAATTGCCCGGCCTCTTCGCGCAGATCCATCTCGATCGCGCACTTGGCAGCGAGCAACGCGATGGTGCTGCATATGCCCGCCGTGTTGCCGAGTTCCCTGCCGGCCTGCTGCAATGCCTCCGTCAATTCCGGATAGGCCGCGGCGTAGTCCCCTTCGCGCATCGGAATCAGCGCATTCACAGCGGCGACCCAAGCTTGTCCATACGCGCTATTCGATTGGGCAATGCTCGCGAACGCGATGCGAGTCAGATATCGCGCGTCAGCAAGACGGCATTCATTGACATCGTGGATGGCGCCCGCGCACGCGACCGTCGCAACGTCGAAAGGTGCGTCCAGCATGGTCGCCCCGTCGCGCTCGGCGACAGCCAGCCAACGCCGCGCATGCTCCGTTACCGTCGCCAGATGGTCCGTATAGACGTCGATGGCGAGATGAATGACGTCGATTCGCCGCGCAATGCGCGCGAGATCGGCACGATTCGCAGTACCCTCTTCCCCAGCCTGCTGCAATCGCTTCATCAACCTTGCAATTTCCTGTCTTGCGAGCTCGTAGCGTCGACCGAACACAAGCGCCCAAACGTACCAGCAATCGGTCTCCCAACCGCCGTGTTCACCAAGCGCATGCAATTGTTCTACCCACGCCAGATAACGATGCAGGTAGCCGAGATCCCTGACGAACACGGGAGCGCTGTATTCGAGAATCCCGGCGGCCATCGGCGCCTGGCTGGCAGCCAGCGCGTAATCGATGGCATCCGCGCAATGTTTCTGCCGCTCGCAGCACTTTGCCGCTCTCGCGAGGATTGCCCGGCGTTCATGCACGCTGATGCCTTGCGCGGCCTGGTTCATCAGGTACTCGCGAAACAGATTGTGAAGCCGGAAGCGTTGCCGGCCTTCGACCGGGATCAGAAACACGTTGTGCTTCCACAGATAGAGAAGATGATCCGCGGCGTCGGCGTCGCCGGTTGCCTCCTCCGCAAGCGACGCGTCGAAATCCCGAAGCAACGACAGCTTCAGCAGGAACGCTCGCAGCCCTGGATCGAAGCCCCTCAGCACCTGCGAGTTGAGCAAGGTGGCAAGGTCCTGATCCGCGCCGGAAAAGCCGGCCAGGGTCGTTTCCGGATCCGGTGACGATTCCAGCAGGATCTGCATGAGCCGCACTGCCGCGGGCCAGCCTTCGGTGTGTCGGACGACGTTATCGATGGCCTTTCCGGACAGCTTCGCGCACAGCGCGTCGCCGAACATTTCGCGCACCCCGATTGCATCGAGCCCCAGGTCGGCCGTGCCTAATTCCACCACCAGACCTTCCAGCTTGCAGCGGACCATTTCCACCGGCAGTGCCTCGCTGCTCGACAACACGAGGCGAAACCAGGATGGCGTGCGAAAGACCAGGCCGGCCAACAGGTCGGTGAGCGCAGGATCCTCGCAATAGTTCACGTTATCGATAAACAACGTGACAGGCACGGGCAGGTGATGCATTCGGCGGACGATCCGATCGATCCGGTCGTCCGGCGGCACATTGCCTTCATGCATCAACTGCAGCGCATCGAACACGCTGTGCTCGCTGCTCGATGCGTCGAGTCGCGCTTCCAGATATCGCAGCAGGCGGTCGATCGTCGTATCACGATCGTCATGCGAAAACCACCAGCATGCCTTCTGCGAGCGCATGCCTTCGTAGTAGTGCACGCTGAGCAACACCGTCTTGCCGTATCCGATCGGCGCGACAACCGAGAGGAGTTTCGGCGACTTGTCCCGCTGCTCATGCAGCGCTCGCAAAGCGCCGGTGCGCGCGATCGGAAACAGGAACACCGGTGGCTCGCCGCACGCAGCATCCGGGTCGCCCAGCCGAACCGTGTCGCCGGGCGCGCATGGCATCGCGTCCAGCCGGGTCCGGCCCGCGATTTCGATCTCGTTGTCTGTCGATGGTGCTCCGGTGCGCACAGGCCGCTCGACGAGCCCCCCGGCGGCCCGATTCGAGCCGGATCGCAGTCTCCCCACCACTTGTTCTCCTCCCCACCGATGTTCGCGCCCGGCCGCAGCGCAGTCTCCAGCGCATTCTTCTTTCTTCTCGCCACTGTCATGGTGTCACACAACGACCGCACGAAACCCATACTTTCGTATTGGAACAGCCCTGCCGACTGACTTGTCCGGCGCGCGGTTACTACGCCCTGTTACGGTTGCAACAATTTGAGGCTCGGCAGAAATTGACCAGGCAACTTTGTCGTTTTATATTTCCGGACAATTCCCTGCCACGGCAGATATCAACCATGTCAACCGAAACCCTTCCGCATCCGCCTGCCGCCGACACCGCGCGCCGTGACGCCCCCGTCGGACTGATCATCGCGGCGCTGCTGCTCGTGATGCTGCTGTCCGCGCTCGACCAGACGATCGTGTCCACCGCGCTGCCGACGATCGTCGGCGAGCTCGGCGGGCTCGACCAGCTGTCGTGGGTCGTGACCGCCTACCTGCTGTCGTCCACCGTCGTGCTGCCGCTGTATGGCAAGCTCGGCGACCTGTACGGCCGCAAGATCGTGCTGCAGGCGGCAATCGTGCTGTTCCTCGCCGGCTCGGTGCTGTGCGGACTCGCGCAGGACATGACGCAACTGATCCTGCTGCGCGCGCTGCAGGGGCTCGGCGGCGGCGGCCTGATGGTCGTCACGATGGCCGCGATCGGCGACCTGATCCCGCCCGACGAGCGCGGCCGCTACCAGGGGATGTTCGGCGGCGTGTACGGCCTCGCGACGATCATCGGGCCGCTGCTCGGCGGCTTCCTGGTCGAGCACCTGTCGTGGCGCTGGATCTTCTATATCAACCTGCCGCTCGGTTTCGTCGCGCTCGCGGTGCTCGGCATCGCGTTCAAGCCGCACACCGCGCACGTGAAGCACCGGATCGACTATATGGGCGCCGCGTTCCTCGCAACCGCCCTCACCTGCATCATCCTGTTCACGAGCGAAGGCGGCTCGCTGCTGCCGTGGTCGTCGCCGCAGCTGTGGATGACGCTCACGCTCGGGCTCGTCGCGATCGGCGGGTTCGTCTACGAGGAGCGGCTCGCCGCGGAACCGATCATGCCGCTCGAGCTGTTCCGCCACCGCACGTTCGTGCTGTGCAGCCTGATCGGCTTCGTCGTCGGCATCGCGCTGTTCGGCTCGGTCACGTTCATTCCGCTGTACCTGCAGGTCGTGAAGGGCTCGACGCCGTCGCAGGCCGGAATGCAGCTGCTGCCGATGATGGGCGGGATGCTCGCGATGTCGGTGGCAAGCGGCCGCCTGATCTCGCGATTCGGCAAGTACCGCGTGTTCCCGATCGCGGGGACGCTGGTCGGCGGCATCGCGATGGCGCTGCTGTCGACGCTGTCGCTCGACACGCCGCTCGCCACGATGTACGGCTATATGGCGCTGCTCGGCATCGGGCTCGGCATGGTGATGCCGGTGCTCGTGCTCGCGGTGCAGAACACGGTCGAGTTCCGCCATATGGGCGTCGCGACGTCGGGCACGACGCTGTTCCGCTCGATCGGCGGCTCGCTCGGCGTCGCCGCGTTCGGCGCGCTGTTCTCGAACGGGCTGCAGTCGCGGCTCGCGAGCACGCTGCCGGCCGGCGCCGAACTGCCGCCGTCGCTCGGCCCCACCACCGTGCACCTGTTGCCGGACGCGGTACGCGATGCGTATCTGCACGCGTTCTCGGGGTCGCTGCACGTCGTGTATCTCGCGGCGGCGTCGGTGATCGCGATCGCGTTCGTGCTCGCATGGTTCGTCGAGGATACGCCGCTGCGCAAGCGCGGGTGAACGTGCTGGCGGGCGGCGGTCCGTCGGCCACCGCCCGCCGCCGCCCGTCATCGCCACGATATCCGACTGAACGCCCCGTCAGCCCAGCACCGACGCCGGCACGAGCGGCAACACCACCTTCGACGGATGCTGCGCGTCGCTGAACACCGACAGCACGCCGACCAGCGACCGCGCGAGCGTCGGCAGCGGCGGCACGCCCTGCGGCAGGTTGCTTGCGCCGACCGACACGCGCAGCCGATGGCCGCGCGCGATCAGCGCGCTCGTCGGAAAGACCTCGACCGGCACCTGCATCGGCACGCCTGGCCACACGGGCTGCACCGATGCGGGCGTGAACGGATGCCACGGCTGGATCGTCAGGCCGTTCACCGTGCGTGAGCGCGTCGCGTCGACCGCCCGCAGCGATGCGGTCTGCAGGCCGTCGGTCAGCGGCGTCGCCGTGCCGTCGGGGGCAACGTCGTCGACCCGCACCGACACGCCGGCATCGAGCGCCGTCGTCGCGACCCACACGTCGGCCTCGATCGGCCCGTTCACGTACATGTCGGCGGCGAGCGGCGCGGTCTCGAAGCGGACATCGGCGGCTTCGGCCAGGTTGTCGTCCGTCTGGCACGGCAGCGGCACGTAGCCCGTCAGGCCGGCCGTCCACTGGTCGAGGCTCAGCGAGCACGCGCCGCCAAGCGGCGTCTGCAGCACGCGATTCACCGTTTCGCCGGCCGCCGGCAGCGCCGTGCTCAGGCTGCGGTCGCCATGCAGGTACCACGCGGCCGCCTGCACGCGCGGATGCGGCCAGTCGGTCGCGCTCGCGTAGTGCCCGAGCCCCGTCACGTACTGCGTGACGTTCGGCAACGCGTCGGCGCCAACCGAGAGGCCCTTCACGTACTGGTCGAACCACTGCAGCTCGATGTGATCGAGCACGGGCACGCCGTCGGCCGGCAGGCCCGCGCCGAGCCCCGCCTGCAGGTGCGTCCACGGCCCGATCAGCAGCTTCGCGTTGGCGTGCGTCTTGATCGTCTCGTAGGTCAGCGGCTCGCTGCGCTGGAACAGGTCGTGCAGCCCGCCGACGACGAAGGTCGGCACGTCGATCCGGCCGTCGACCTCGAGCGGCGAACGCGTGGCCCAGAATGCGCCGTCGTATGCGATCGACGGATCGCCGAGCACCGCCTTCAGGATCGTCGGCAACTGGAACGTCGTCACCGCGCTGACCAGATGCGCGAGCACGGCCGGCAGGCCGGTCGCCGGATCGGTGACGAGCGCGGGATCGGTCAGGCCGAGCGTCGACACGAGGCCGAACCAGAACGGGATGAACGTCAGGTTGGTCTGGCCGCCGGTGAACACGATGTCGCGGTAGCCATCGCCGATCGGCACGACCGGGAACGCGGCCTTCACGGCCGGATGCCGCTGCGCGGCCGTGAGCACCGACGTGATCCCGAGGTACGACACGCCATATACGCCGATCGCGCCGTTGCTCCACGGCTGCTGCGTGACCCAGTCGACGACGTGGCCGTAGTCGGACTGTTCGGTTGCGCCGAACGCCTCCCAGCTCCCGCCCGACTGCCCGGTGCCGCGCACGTCGACGACGACCGTCGCATAGCCGTGCCTGACGATATACGGATCGGCGCCGCCGAGCGTCGCACCGATCGCGCCGCCCTCGAGCCTGGCATCGCCGCCGTTGTACGAGGTCTGCACGAGCACCGTCGGGAAGTGCCCGGCGACCGGATGGCCGGCGCTGTCGGCTGGCAGCGTCACGTACGCGGCGAGGCGCGTGCCGTCGGGCATTGCGATCGTCTGCAGCGGAGCCGTATACGTGTTCGGATAGGCTGCCGGCGGGTCGTAGTCGACCCACTTCGCGCCGGCGTTCGTGGTGATCGACGTGCCGGGCACGCTTGCCGACGCACGCGTGCCGAGCGTCGTCCATGATGCCGGCGATGCGCTCGCGGCGTCGCGTGTCGCCTGTGCCGACGCGGCGGCGCTCGCGCCGGCGGACGGCGTGCCG